>JABDQA010000216.1 GCA_013042475.1 Desulfofustis sp. | reverse complement strand
GATGACGACGACGATGATGACGATGACGATGATGACGATGACGACGACGGGGAGGAAAGTGACGACGATGACGATGACATCGATGATGACGGAAGAGATGATATAGACGAGGGAGAAGAGCCCGATGACGACATCAGGTCGGTTCAGGATCGTGAGGATCGGGATAGTGAGGATGATGACGATGATAGTTTCGACGATATAGATCGAACAGGTTTTTTGGATGGACTGAGCCCAATTTCTGAGCAGGAAGAGGAATCGCTCATAGGTAATTGGGAAGATTAGAAGCGCACGCGCCTCAACAAGTTTTCATTGATGTTTAAAAATCGATTATCCCAGAAATCGGAAGATAAGATAGTTGCCGAAATCGAGCGGCTGCTGCCGGCCTTCCGATCTTTTGCTGCCGGATTATGCGGAGATCGATTCGTTGCTGATGATCTAGTTCAGGCGTCATGCGAACGCGCGTTAGAACGGTTGGACCAGGTTAGGGATTTCACCGGCATAGGGAGCTGGATAAACAGAATCATCTACACTCAGTGGCAGGATTTACTGAGGAAACGTAAAAGCAGAAGGGCAAAATTAATCTCTTTCGGGCAGTACCGGTCAATCCTACAGAAAAGCGATCGCCCGGGAGACTACAGAACGGTAGCCCGATTAGATATAGAAAAGGGGTTGGATCGACTGTCAGATGACCATCGAGCCGCGCTGTCGCTGGTGACCATAGCGGGACATAATTACCAGGAAGCCTCCGTCATTCTTGATGTTCCAGTAGGAACTGTCGCCAGTCGAGTCGCCCGTGCTAAAGCACAGCTGGCTGAGTACTTATATTCACCCGGCGATCACAAATATGACGCCAGTGATTCAGAGAGGTTGTCCGATGAGTACAATCGATGATGTAACCTTGTCATGCTACCTTGACGGTGAGCTTGATTATGCCCGTGCCACTAATGTCACAGATCAAATCCATGGAGATGAAAAAACGCGTGACAGATTTGTATCGATGGCGACAGCGCACGGCCTCCTCCGAGCTTATGGTCAAACGGAGGTACGCGAAGCGATTCCGCCGAAACTGGTTCAAGCACTAAAAAAAAGTAACAGGAGAACCGTGTTCTTCTTGGAACAAAAAACAATTTTTCAAATCGCAGCTGTTCTTGTTCTTTTTATCGCGAGTTACCTCATCGGCCGACAAAACAGTGTTGAGCGGATGTATAAGCCATCACTTGTGCCAGTAATTCCGGCCGCACTTGAGCACACCATAAATACAGTTCTTGAATACCAAAAAAGTGGATCTACTCAGGACTGGGTACAAATGGAAGATGGGATGTCAGCCAAAATCACACCGGTGCAATCATTTCGCGGTTCTGAGGGGACATTCTACCGAATGTATTTGATCGATATGAGCGGAAACGGGGAAACCCAAAAATTCTGGGCGATGGCATCTCGAAAAGGCAAAGAGAACTGGTTAACCAAAGGGGTATTCGCAACTGATACTCCTGGTAGTATTTAGGTGAACGGGATGATAACTGTTAACACTAATAATCTGGCGAGAATCACAAAATTTTTATTGAGCACTGCAATATTACTTTCTCTCTCATCATGTGCTGTCACAAGAAATCAGGATACTTATGCGCCTGCTGCCAATGATTTGGGATTAGCTCCAGCGCCATTACCCCACTACCAAGTTGGTACCAAATTCGTTTATTCCAACGGGACCTGGGAAACAATCGCCGGCTTAGGACCCGAAGGGGTTACGTGGAAAAATCACCGCGGCAATGAATCGACAGGTCAACCTGACTTCACCTATAAACGTCATACTTGGCAAACAAGAGACCGACAAGGTAAGCGAGAGCACCGCCCGACAGAATTTTGGCTTGAAGAGGAGACAACGACACTCTGGCCCTTGCAAGTCGGCAACAAGACTCGGTTTGATGAATTTGGCTGGTGGTTTGACTCTTCGGGTATGGCACGAAACTATGATTCATATTGGAGTTGCGAGGTAAAGGGCACTGAGAGAATCAGCGTGGTTGCTGGTGATTTCGATACCTGGAAAATAACCTGTAAACGCTATCCGAATAGGTTTCGATCCACGAGTAAAACGAGAGAATATCGAACCTGGTATTATGCTCCTTCGATTAATCACTGGGTTCTGGAAGTACGTGATTACAACGGCTACAGGGAAAATCGGCGAAAAGAACTCGCTGCAATTCTACCAGATCTTGGTTCCTTTACTGCTAAGGATGAAGATGTGGTGTCGCTGAAGAAACAATTTCAAAATACGCTGGAATCGTCTAAACGAGGAACCACCGATATTTGGGAAAACCCACGCGAACAATTGTATGTCAGCATGACCCCAAAGAAGCTATATAGACTTGGCAATGGTGATGTCTGTCGACAGTACCACCAGATTATAGGTGATGCAGGATACACCTTTGAATATCCCGGTATTGCCTGTCGAAATGGTGATGGACGCTGGGTCGTGCCTCGAAGATAAGCGTGTTTTATACAACGCTCCGATCCGCCTCAAATTCACCCAAAATATCTCGCCATTGCTATCAGCTCGTTAAACCCTTTGTCCGCCCCTCAACTATAATCAAATTTTCATCTCGCATCTTTGCTTCTCCATGAGATTACATCCTGCCATGACGCAGGATTGATACCAGCAACCAGAATCCCATCATCCCGGCGAGCAGGAAGCCTATTAGACCTATTATGGGAATATCGTTCCATTTAGGGGGTATTCCGGACAGTACGATCAGCGAAGAACCGATCACCAGGGACGCCAACACGATGGCAAAAGCTATCCGGTTTGACACCTGGTCGAGGGCTGCTCTGAGTTCAGACAGGCCACGGTGCTCAAATTCTATCTTGATTCTGCCTTGTCGGAGCTGAGCCAAAATGGTCCTAAGTTCTTCGGGAAGATCCCTCAGCAGTTCAATATATTCTGAGGTCGTCAACCCTGTCTCTTCTGCAATCCGGTTGACTCGCAACCTTTCTGCCTTGACCTTCTTCATAAATGGTTCTGCGAGCTTTATCAGCTCGAGATCCGGATCAAGAACACGCCCAACTCCTTCGACGGTGGTTATCGCTTTCATCATCAGATAAAAATTGGGCTTGAAGAAAATCTTGTGATGGGAGACCAGGTCGAGCATGTCCTGCAGTATCTGTCCAGCTTCGAGTTCTTTCAAGGGAAGGTATATATATTTGTCAAGCAAATCGGAGAGATCGCGGCTCAACGCTTCTCTGTCGACTTCTTCCAACTGGTTCGTCAATTTGAGAATGCTTTCCGTCACCTTGCGCTCGTTGTGCCTGACCACATGAAGTATGAGATCAGCGAAATCCTCGCGGTTCTGTCGGCTCAGCCTTCCCATCATACCGAAATCAAGGAAGCAGATGACATCGTCCGGCAAAATAAATATGTTGCCTGGGTGTGGATCAGCGTGAAAAAAGCCATGAACGAAGATCTGCTCCATGATCAGGTTGGTACCCCGCTCGGCAACGACGCACAAGTTCGAACCCTGCTCGACAAGCTGGTCAATCTCGGAGGCTTTCACACCGTCGATGCTTTCCATTGTCAGGATACGTCTGCAGCTCAGATCCCGGTAAACCCTGGGGACATAGATTGCGGGATTTCCTTTAAACTGCCTGCTGAACCGCTCAATGTTCGAGATCTCAACCGCGTAATCAATTTCCTTTGAAATGGTACGGGCAAACTCCTCAACTATCGAACTTGGGCGATGACCCTGAAGTTCTTCAAGATAGCGCTCCATCAGGGAGGCGATGTGGGCAATTATTTCAAGATCTATGGCGATGATTTTCTCAATTTCGGGTCGCTGTACCTTGACCACGACGGTTGTCCCATCGTGTAAAACGCCCCGATGAACCTGGCCGATGGAAGCGGCCGCAAGCGGTTGAGGAGTGAATTCTTCAAACAGATCGTCAGGTTTTTTTCCGGTTTCCTCAATGAAGATCTTTTCAACGTCCTCGTAGGAGAACGAGGGGACGTCATCTTGTAATTTGGCCAATTCAACCAGATAATCCGGCGGGATGAAATCTGACCTGGTGGAAAGGACCTGACCAAGCTTAATGAACGTAGGGCCAAGTTCTTCAAAAGCCATGCGCAGTCGCTCTGGACGAGAAAGCCTATCGATCTGCTCCTTTGGTTTGCGGTTGATCATCTGAAGGCCGCTTTCGAGGTACTGGTCGATATGGAGCATTTCAATGGCATCCTCGAAACCGTACTTGAAGAGAATGCGCACAATCCTCTGGTATCTGTTTAGATGCCGGTAAGTTCTGCCGATTGCTCCAATCTTTCGTATACTGAACATAGCAGATTGATAGCTTAGCCTTCGGTGCTCTTTGGCTCGATCATGGCTTTGAGTTCTTCTATCTGGCTTCGGAGTTTGGCAATATCTTCACCCGTGGCGATATCCATATTTTTCAACCGGGCAGTAATGGCATCATGTATCTGCTGATCGACTTGACTCTTGGCTTCTTCAGATTTTTTAACCATGTCGTCGATGAACTGCTTCCCTTCGTCCTGAGTCATTTTGCCTTTTTCGATTAGTTCAGTTCTCAGCTCTTCAAGTTTTTCCTTGGTCAAAAAAGCTGCACCGGCGCCGATGTAAAACATGTTTTTCAGCACATCCTTCATATCTATGCCCTCCTTGGTTAGGGGTTGTTTATATCGTTCCTAATAATATTTTATGTATTCAGAGCATTTGAGACAAATCGACCTCCCTTTTAAGGGACGGTATTTCAAAATAATACTGGCTAGAAACCACGATTACAACCAAGGAAGAGGCCAAGGGCTGAACTGAAGGTAGGTAAGAATAATTAGTACACGTCCCTGTTAAGATTTTAAAATGTTTGGAATAAGACTTGAAATAGCTTGATATCGAGCAGTTTCCCGAGGGTTTTCACGCGTTAACAAGGGAGAGTGCCAGTAGTGCAGAGCAGGTCAATTTTCATGCAAGCTTCCCCACCAGAGTGATATTATATTAAAGAGACGACTGCGCCAACGGATGAAAGCCCACTACCCGCTGGTTAGGACAGTCATAGACTGGGCAACCGTTCTTGCATTCTACTCTCAGGACCCAATCTCTTTCAACCTGTGGCCGGACCCCCTGCACTCAGCCAGCGCAGGGTAGTCCGGTCCCGGCGAGCCGTCACCACCGGGCTCCTGGCGCGGAGGATACGCAATGGGGAAGAACCTCTTTATTGTAGGACTGGACCCGTTCCATCTCCACCAGCTTGAAACCCTGGCTCGCGCCAGCGAATACCGTTTTTTTTCCCTGATATCGTACGAAAAAATCAAGTGCGGATCAAGTTTTCCGGTACGCGAGTTTCTCGAGCAGGCACCGCGGCTCCTCACCGACTATCCCGGGAGAGTGGATGCAATCGTTGGCTACTGGGATTTCCCTGTCAGCACCATGCTTCCCATCCTTCGTAAACGGCTGGGACTGAGGGGACCAAGCCTTGAGGCGGTGCTGATGTGCGAGCATAAATATTGGAGCCGCATGAAACAACAGGAAGTCATCCCGAAATCAATCCCAGCTTTCCAGCAGGTCGATCCTTTCGATCCGGAGGCCGTGCGAACCTGCAGTCTGGACTACCCGTTCTGGCTCAAGCCGGTAAAGTCTGTTCGCTCGTATCTGGGATTCATGATCCGCGACGAAAGGGACTTCGCGACGGCGCTTGCCTCGATCCGTAAAGGCATCGCCCGTTACGCCGTTCCCTTCAACTACATTCTGAACCGGATTGAGATGCCAGCGGAAATCAGAGCGGTAGACGGATATCGCTGCATTGCGGAAAGTCTGATTTCGGAAGGCCGTCAATGCACACTCGAGGGCTATGCACAGGATGGGACAGTTAATGTTTACGGCATTATCGACTCAGTGCGGGAAGGTAAACACCAGTCCAGCTTCTCCCGTTATCAGTACCCCTCCATTCTGCCGCAGCAGGTTCAGCAGCGTATGATAGTGACGACCCAAAAACTGATTAAGCATCTGGCCTACTGTGATGCCCCGTTCAATATCGAATTTTACTGGGACGACCGACGCGACGTAATACGCCTGCTCGAGATCAACACCCGCATTTCCAAGTCGCACTGCCCGCTTTTCAAGATGGTGGACGGTGAGTATCACCATGATGTGATGATCGACATCGCCCTTGGCAGAACTCCACGCTTTCCCCATAGGCAGGGACGCTATGCCACTGCGGCAAAATTCATGGTGCGGGTCTACCGGGACGGGATTGTACTAGGCGTGCCTGGTCCAGAGGATGTCCAACGGGTCCGGGAGCGGTTTGACGGAGCCGAGGTTCAAGTCAATGTGATTCCAGGGATGCGTCTCTCCGGACTGCGCGACCAGGACAGCTACAGTTACGAGATTGCCGATCTGTTCATCGGAGCCGACTCACATGGAGAACTTCTCGCCAATTACCGTGAAGCCCTGACCATGCTGCCCTTCCATATTGTTTACAACAAGGAGAGTACATGAGAATTATTCGCTCGTTCAAACATGGTGTCACACAAGTGGAGAATGTCTGGATTCCCATGCCGGACGGGGTCAGACTCGCCGCCCGGATATGGCTGCCGGAGGACGCGGCAACGAATCCGGTACCGGCTATTCTCGAATACATCCCGTACCGCAAAAGGGACTCCAAGCGGAGCCGCGACACCCAGATCTACACCTATTTCGCCGGTCACGGTTTTGCCGGTGTGCGGGTCGACCTCCGCGGCAGCGGCGATTCAGAAGGGGTGCTTCGGGATGAATATCTTCAACTGGAACTCGACGACGGCCTGGCCATTCTCCAGTGGCTCGAACAGCAACAATGGTGCAACGGCAGAGTGGGAATGATGGGAATTTCCTGGGGCGGTTTTAATGCACTGCAAATTGCCGCTTTGCAGCCGCCGCAGCTGCGTGCGATAATTTCAGTTTGCTCGACCGACGACCGATTTGCCGACGACGTCCACCACATGGGCGGCTGCCTGCTGGGTGACAATCTATCCTGGGCCTCCACCATGTTCGCCTACAACTCATGCCCGCCTGATCCCGAAATCGTCGGCAATCGGTGGCGTGACATGTGGTTTGAACGCCTCCAGGGTAGCGGGTTGTGGCTGGAAAGATGGCTGCGACACCAGCGCCGAGATGAGTATTGGAAGCACGGCTCGGTGTGCGAGGACTTCGAGGCCATCCGCTGTCCGGTCATGGCCGTGAGCGGGTGGGCGGACGGTTACTCCAATGCAGTCTTCCGCCTGATCGAGGGGTTGCAGGTACCAAGGTTGGGGCTGATCGGCCCATGGGGCCACAATTATCCTCACCTCGGCGTACCTGGGCCTGCTATCGGTTTTCTGCAGGAGGCCCTGCGCTGGTGGGACAAATGGCTTAAAGATATCGAAACAGGCATCATGGACGAGCCGATGCTTCGTGCCTGGATGCAGGACAGCGTTCCGCCGACCACCAGCTATGAACTGCGTCCTGGGAAATGGGTGGCCGAATCGACCTGGCCTACGCCGCGCTCGACGATGAAAGTTTACGCCCTGGCTCCGGCCAGAATGCTGGTCAGTTTTCCGAAGCCACAGAAGGAAGAATGCCGCAGCCTCCAGTCGCCGCTGGGCTTGGGCCTGTTTGCCGGCAAGTGGTGCTCATATGCCTCCGCCCCCGATATGCCCTATGATCAGCGTCAGGAGGACGGAGGCGCCTTGGTCTATGATAGTGATCCCCTGGCGACCCCACTCGAATTATTGGGGGCTCCCCGGATCGAGCTGGAACTCGAATCAAACCGGCCCGCCGGTATGATTGCCATACGCCTTTCGGATATCGCCCCCGACAACAAGGCCACCCGTTTTACCTACGGGCTGCTGAACCTGACCCACCGCGACAGCCATGAGCAACCGCAGCCGCTCGTACCGGGTAAAAGATACCTCATCAGACTGGCTCTTAATTATGTGGCCCAGCGGATCCCAGCTGGTCACCGCCTGCGTGTGGCTGTCTCAACTTCCTACTGGCCGATGGCCTGGCTGTCTCCGGAAGCCGTGCAACTCAAGATCTACACCGGCAAGAGCATGCTGTTCCTGCCGGTGCGCAAACCGCGTCAACATGACGCTCTGATCCGTCCCTTCGATTCTTCAGAGGCGGCGCCCCCCCTGCGCGTTAACGTGATCAAGCCGGAACATCACAACTGGAGGGTCGTCCGCGATCTCGCCAGAGACATTTCCACTTTGGAGGTAATCAACGATGATGGCGTGCAACTTATTAACGAGATCGGCCTGACCATCGGCCGTTCCGCCAAGGAGTGGTATACATACCAGGGCAACGACTTCAATTCGGTCAAAGGCGAGACCCTTTGTGAGCGAAGCTTCTGCCGCGGTTCCTGGTCCACCAGAACCGTTACCAGGACCGTATTGACCTCTGCCCAGAAGGATTTTTTTCTTTGTGCGGAACTCGATGCATACGAAGGGGATAAACGGGTATTTTCTAAAAACTGGGACTCCGTCATACCTCGCGACTTTGTCTGAGCCGCTCCGTTGAGGCTTGAACTTACCCCTGCCGCTTCAGTGCAGGTCTAAGATTTCTCATGGGGCAAGAATCACTAGAAGAGAACCAGTGCAGGTGGGGAAATAATTTTCAATTACTGGCCGCTCAATCCATCGGCACCACTGAATATCCCTGAGCTTGATACCCTACCAGAGAAATGTACCCGTTGCCTACTACCTTGATCTCTTCCATGAAGTCTTCTTGGGGAATATCGAGAATGCCCGCGGCAATCGAGCACTGCTCTATGATTATGCCCCGCTCTGAAAATTGCTTCACCCAGTCCTGGATTTTTTTCTTGTTGCTAATCTCTTCCTCGAGCACGTAGTGATCGTCCTTGGTAATAAAGCGGCTTGCCCCACCCCTGAAACCGACAACAGTGCGGACTTCCAACCCGGCATCTTCGATCTGTTTTATCGTTTTATCCAGCATCTCCATCCTGAAAACCAACAGGTTGTCATCCTTGAGGCTCACATCAAAATATACCTGGGCTGTTTTGATACCTTTGAGTGCACTGTCATTATTATGGTTTGATGCTGCAGCAACGATCACGGTGAAACAGCTGATGATACTGATTGTCAGTAAAGCTTTCTGAAGAAGTCCAATCATAGTGTCAACCTCATTGTTTAGCAGCCAAGCTCCATCATTTTTATAATCTTGATGGCGAGATTGCTGCCCTTATCTACCGAGTACCAGACTTTTACCTGCTGCTCTTTTTGAAAATCATCTATTAGTGAGACGCCTTCGAGGATGGTATCGGGATCGATGGTTATTCTGATCGAATCACCTTTCGGTGGTCTCACTGAAATCTGCATTTTATCGAGGTACACTCTGCTGACTAAACCTCGGACGTAAAGCGTGTCTTCGGTTGACATCTCCTCGAGGTTCTCACCTGCCCTCACAAGAGCCGCTCCGGATCCAAGCACAAAACTCATCAGCAAAATTAGGGTAAGCGTTATATTTCTTGGTATCATTTTTTCTGTTTCCTCTATTCCTCTGACAGCCAAAAGCCACAATGTAGTAGTTATTCTAAGGTCTGAATACAATATTGACAACATGAGTCTACCAAACTGGCTCCTTTAAGGAGTTATGACAAGAGACCTAAAGCGATTTTCATAATTGCGGTGCTCTATCAACTAACCAAATCAAAGCCAGTGAATTGGAGATGAAGAATGAACGTTTGCGGCGCTATCAAAAACATTAGGCCACCCCGCACGGATGGCCTGTAAATAACCAGATGTGGAAGCTTGATCGACTCTAGCTTTGTTGTTTGGGCCTACATCGCTTAACCAAATATCTCAACCAGCTCCTGATCTGACACTACCGGTGTGATATCGAACGAAAGTAAATCCGTCCAGCCCTGCATCCATTTGCCGATGGCGACGGCATCGGTTGACTCTGCAATGAGAAATCCCCTGCCTCCCGCAGCACTATGCCACCTGCCCTTCATCACTACACCTTCGGGTGGGACAGCCCCGGTCTCCTTGAATCTTTCTTGAGCTTGGTTTCGATTGTGGGGTGAGACCTCCCATTCAACGTGAAATAGCATCTTTAATCCTCCTGGAGTATATATGAATACGTTGACTCAGACTGGTGTACTGGCAATCGGGCCGAAATCAACCAGACGTACCCGTTGCCTACTCTCAAAGCTAAGCACTCAGCGTGCCGTAAACAATTGCTTGCTCCTATAACATGTCTGGGGTAGTGATATCACTAGCGCTCTCATCCAGGACCGGGGTATTGCGTACCTAATTATTCATATTAGAACTCTAAACTCTTGACAGCTACGCACGAGTATTTAGCGTGGTCAGATGAAAGACATGGAGTTTATCCACATCAAATATTGGGTAAATAATGATTAATTGCTTTTCAGCTTTAAGCCTTGTCTTTCGTTTATACCTCGTGTTAAAGGTCTCCCTACAAGAGACCTTTCAATTGAAGAATCCACTTTTGCTATACTGCGTTAAGAAACATTAATCTTACGATCAAAGAGGAACGGGCATATCGTGGTGGAGTCAAAAAAGAACATTCATGAACTGGGGGTCAATTATATAAATGACCTCCTGGAGCGCGTCGGATTTACCATTCATGAAGTGAATGTTGACCCGGATCATCATTTTCAGATCTACGCTCAATTCAAAGAGCGAGCACTGCTGATTGCGGTGCGTACCGCCTATCATCCCGGTGCAGGAACCATTGATGAAACAATGCGGCAAAGGCTGGTAGAAGAGGCTAGGCAGTTAAAAGCAGTGCCGCATTTTGCCGGCTTATCATTGACAACATCGGCAGCGAATGATAGTCAGTTAGATAATATTGATGAAGAGGGAACGTACGAAATCTTTTTCAGTGGCATGATTGCAGTTCGATAGCAGAAACACGGGAAGAGGCGGGCATTTAATCAGGTAGTGGCTACTGGATACCGGGATTAGAGCTCATGTTCAAGCTGCTAAATTATTGGCACTCACAACTCTCCGACTAATGACTATGCAACCGACGGCGGCGGATCGCAGAGAGCACCAGCGCTATCCCATGGAAAATTCAGTTTCGGTATCTCCCCATGGTGTATTTCAAGTCATGGACATTAGCAAAGGGGGCTTTTGTTTCAAATGTCCACCCTACACCCCGATATCAGATCTATGGGAAACCGATATTGTTACTTCCGTTGCGACCCTCGAGGGTTTCCCGGTGAGCAGGATATGGGTATCGATGACCGAAAACAGCACCCATGCCTATCTGCCGATGTCGGTCGGGGTAAAATTCGGAAAATTGTCCCAGAAGCAGAACACAGAGCTGTTACATGTGATCGAAGGTATTTCCGATTCTGAAGGCACCGAGCACTAGTCTGATTTCCCGCGCCGTAATGGTCTACATCTCATCGCATAACGGGACGAATTGATCCCGCTCCTCATCCGTGAGAAGGACAACTAACCGTTCGTTATTATGTACTCTTTTTATTTTCCAAACTGTGGTCATATCCTTTGTTGGTATATTAGATTTAAATCACTTCGATATCACATGTAGTTACATGTGACACCTCTCAAACAGCAAATCTCAAGCCGTTTTCACCATGGAGCCTACTAAACCCCATCATTCATGCTGCATACAAGATTATGAAATTTTTCTATCTATCAGGAAGGAGTCTGGCGAAGATCGAAATCCCAGGTGATAGGGACCGCTCGCATCACTTGGTTTCGAGGTACCGGTTCCCGCAGATGACGGGTCCTGACAGTCAATCATCGACCCAGTGGTTGAATTGCGCTTTTGCCTCCTGGAATAAATACATCGCTTCCCAGCATTTCATATAGGCAGATGAACGGTCCGGTTCGTCGGCTGCCACGCTGTTGTTGAAATTGGCGTAGTCGATTCTTGCAGCCTCCGCAGCCACATAGGCACACCACTGAGCGTGCGACAGCTTCACCCGGTAGCGGTAGTCGGCATTCTTAATAACCAGGATATCGGCATCATCTATCTTGAGTTTGTCGAGCAGCCTCTGGAGGTCCTCGATCACCCGGGCTCTAATCATCAGCTCTTCGGGGCCGCAGTAGTCGTCATGGACGGCAGAAAAAAATCCGTCGCGGGTAAACAGCCACATATTGAAACCTCCAAAAGTTTTCTTTTGCCCTCTCTTGTAGATGGAGGGCCCTGCTGGTTAACAGGCGGTCCAGGTCCCGTTTTTCTGACTCGAAGCCAGTACCCGTTCTATAAATAGCACACCGAGCAGCCCGTCCTCGGCGGTCGGAAAATGCATGGCCAGAGGGTCCGGAGCACTCCCCGTACGCCGGGCGGCAATGACTTCGGCGGCATCGCTGTAAATATTGGCGAAACCGTCGGGAAAGCCTTCGGGATGGCCCGCCACAATACGGCTTGAACGGGCGGCCAGCGGCAGCGTGCCCGGACCGTTGGGGGTTCTGGTTTCAGCTGGTGCACCAAGCGGCTTGAACTGCAGTACCTGGGGATGCTCCTGCATCCACTCAAGTGACCCCTTTGTGCCGCTCACCCTTATGCGCAAGCAGTTTTCCACTCCGGCAGCGGCCTGAGTCACCCAGAACGAGCCGCGCACACCTTTTTCCAGACGAAGCAGGGCGCCGGCAAAATCGTGGACCCTGCGATTGGGTACCACGGCACCCACCTCTGCCGCAACTTCGGTCACCTCGAGCCCGGCGATAAAGCGGACCAGATTGTGAGCATGGCTGCCAATGTCGCCGAGCACCAGAGACGGCCCGCTCCTGGCTGGATCGAAGCGCCAGGGCACCGGCCCGTCGGCCGGGTCGGGATCATCCTCCCTGGCTTTGCCGCCCTGGACGTATTCGACCTGCACCAGACGGATGTCACCGAGCTGCCCGTTGGCAACCATGGCCCTCGCCTGCCGTACCATCGGATAGCCGGTGTAGTTGTGGGTCAGGCAGAACACCAGCCCGGTATCCCGCACTAGTTGAACCAATGTTTCAGCCTCGGCTATGGTGTTGGTCATCGGCTTGTCGCAGATCACGTCAAGACCGTTCTCCAGCGCCGCTTTGGCGAACGGAAAATGTGAGTCATTGGGAGTCATGATCGCCGCCACCTCGGCGCCGTCCTCGCGGGCGGCTTCGGCTTCGCACATTTCGGTGACCTCATAATAAATACGGTCCTCCTCCAGACCCAACTCCCGGCCGGCGCTCAGGCAGCGGCCGGGGTCAGACGACAGCACAGCGCTGACTACTTCGTAGCGATCATCGAGCCGCGCCGCCTGCCGGTGCATCGCCCCGATAAAGGAGCCTGGGCCGCCACCCACCAAGGCCAGCCGGAGCTTCCGTCCAAGCATGGAAATCACAGGGTTCAAGCTCATGGGATCACCTCCGGGAAATAGATTTTCAATGTGGCATCGTAGATTTGTACCTTTTAAATATAACACTGTGTTCTATAAATGCGGCCAAAAGAATGGCTAATCAAGACAGGGCGAGGTCAAATGTACTGTCTTCCTGATCCGGACAGCTGCTTTTTAAAATAGTGCCACCCGCATATCGAGCAGACCGAACAAATCGTCGAAACCGACGACTGGTTTAATCTCTTTGGCCATGATTTTCCTACATGTGCGATAAAATACTGGGATAGAATTAGGGGGACACAATACTTAATTCGGCAATTCAGAATTAAGTATTGTGTCCCCCTAATTCCCCCAACGCAGCAAAAAACGCATCACGAATTTTTTCCAGTTCTAAAGCTCCCGCATAGCTGATCCGAGCCTTATCCAGACCCTTATACCTGTCGGGCATTACCTGCACGACGTAAGAATTAGGCCATTGGTCAGAGATCCACGTCGCTGAACCGAACTGGACGTTTTCGGGATCGACGGCACTGAGATCAAGAGAGTTCAGGGCCGCATTCCGATCCTCTTCGAAGCTGGGATGAGCGGTGAAAGGTCGGTGGGGAATATAGGTTTCCATCGGCTAGAGCAACGTGATAGAGGGTCGCCAGAGGACAGAATCTAATTCTGTCCCCAACCCTCCTATTTCATTTACGATCCACCAGCTGGCCGTGCAGCTTTTTGACCGCGCTGTGCGGACTGGTCAGAACCGTGCAGCCAAGCTCGGCCTCGACATCACCGGCTGCCTGGGAGGCGGAAAACTGGGCCAGCATCACCGTCCCATAGCCGGCAAGGACCGCGGAAGCCTCTCTAATCAAGTGATTGTGCGTCTCGAGGTCACCATGACCGAGCGCGGCCATGGCATCTTCAACTAATATCGAATCAAGCTGAGCTGACGCATTCTGCTTCTCCACCATTACATAAAACTCCTTCTCCATGGATGGGATACTCGGTCCGAAGGTGGCGATCATACCTATTTTGCCCCCCCTGCGTATCGCCTCTTCGAACATTGCCTCGTTCGGCTTCAGCACCGGCATGGGTAATTGCGTTTTGGCCTTGTCGATAGCCTGCCCAAACGCCGAACAAGTGAAAAGGATACCGGCGGCGCCTATCCGTTCACCATATTTTGCAAGACCGAGTATGCGCTCTTCGATCTGGCGGTAGTCGACTGTTCCCGAGTTCAGGTCTATGCTCAGGGAATCGTCGACCAGGTTGACGGTTTCCGCTTCCGGCCACTGGAACTCAAAAGCAACCCTGATAGGGGTAATGGAAACGGTAGTGGCGTGAATCAGAACGATTCTAGTGGAGGTCTCTGCAGATGACATGCTCACCTCTTTCTTGTATTGGCCGGGGATCTCTGTGGTGTGAGTCCTGGCCGGTCAAAGTCCGTGAATAATTTAAAAGCTCAATAATGTGTGTACCTGAATAGATAGCCTAATTGAACCTAATCCACCAGTTCCGGAAACTGCCCGACTGATTTTTACATAATGATAGTCCCTTCTGTCAAACTGAAGATTAGCTGGAACAAGGCAAGGATCTCGTATAATTTGTGGCGGTGAGAGCTTACAATATCCCCCTGAAAAAAACTCATCCATGCAGGAGAGCAGATGAACACAATGGATAGAATCGATTACCGGAGGCTCGTTGACTTCGCTGCCGCCGTCTATATGGATGGTGGCGTGCCGGATGAAGATGCCCGGCTGTTAGCCGACACCCTGGTCCAGGCTGATCTGTGGGGTCACCAATCGCATGGTGTTCTGCGACTGGGCTGGTATCTGGATCGAATAAAAAACGAAGTGATGACGCCGGTCACCGTGCCGCAGTTCGAAGTTGACGCAGGTGCAGTCGCCGTCATCAACGGCCGGGACGGCGTCGGCCAGGTCCTGGCCTATCGTGCCTGCCGGGAAGCGGTTAGGCGCGCCAAGAAACACGGCATCGCCGCGGTGGGGGTGCACAGTTCCAACCACTTCGGGACCTGCATGTACTACACGCGTCTCGGCGCCCTTGACGGCTGCGTGATGATGCTCACCACCAACGGCGGCCCGGCCATGGCGCCATGGGGAGGCATGGAGAAAATCATCGGTACCAATCCCTGGTCGGTGGCCGCTCCTGCCGGTAAATACCCCCCCCTGCTGGTCGATATGGCCAACACCGGCGTCGCCCGCGGCAAGATCTACCTGGCCAGGAACAAACGGCTGCCGATACCGCTCGGCTGGGCCCTTAACTGCAACGGAGAGCCGACCACCGACCCCCAGGAAGCCATCGACGGTATCATTCTGCCCATGGCCGAACACAAGGGGTACGCCATCGCGGTGATGGTGGATATGCTCTCGGGGGTGCTGACCGGCAGCGGCTTTCTCTCGGCGGTTCACAGTCCGTACAGGACCACCGAGAAGAGCAACTGCGGCCATTTGATGGTGGCCGTGGACATCGAAGCGTTTCAGCCGCTTGATCAGTTTCAGAGCCGCATGGAGGATTTTCTCGAAGAAATAAAATCGGTGCCCCGGGCTCCGGGGCATGATGAAGTGTTCTATCCGGGGGAGATCGAGGCCGCCAACGATGTACGCCATCGCCGGGAAGGTTTGCACCTGGCTGAAGACACTTTGACGAGCTTAAAAACGATCGCCGCAGAGACCGGACTCTGCGATACCCTGCCATTTTCTGCGTAACAGAAAATCAAGGGGACATGATGGGTGTTGTGTCCCCTTATTTCATCAGGAGATGTTTTCTTGCATCGACGTTTTTTGTAATTATTTTAGTTGTTAACCACCTCACAACCACCCTTTCAGACGGAGGATAAGATGGCAGAAATAAAGGCACTGAGTCAGGAAGCAATCCCGGAAGCGCTGCAGATGGCCGAGCGGTACCGTTTACTCAACGAGCCTGACGAGGCCGAGTCGATCTGTCTCGACATCCTGGCTGCCGACCCAAACC
>JABDQA010000215.1 GCA_013042475.1 Desulfofustis sp. | reverse complement strand
GAGTATAGGAGGCATGTGGAATTTTGCTTGTGGGCAAGTTTCGTTCTGGGTCGTTCTCGGAGATTTTTGGCGGTCAATGGGGCGGTTCCGCTATCAGGCGATCAGCGGAACCAATTCAGAGCCCCATATCACGGCTGACTAGTTCTCAGTTCGGCCAGGAGCGGATCGAACATGCATGTGAAAGGGCCGCCTGAGTGGCAGTCCTCTCATGGTAGTCAACGATTTTTTATTCGGCGCTGAGACAGATCTGAGGGTATAAAGTCGGTGTAGGGCCAAGTAAGCAAATGGTCCCTTTGACATCGTCTTTCTGTCCAAACCAGCTTAGAGTGCAATACGTCCAACTCGTATTCATTTTGTTGGTCTGCATCCACCCATTGACTTCACCGCCCTGAATGGTGGTCAGCCCTTGGGTTATGTCGCCGTCTTGATTTGGCAGATCAAAATATACTTCCAACGGTTCAGGGGTAAGATTTGAAGCATTACATGTGACCGTTACGCCCCTTATCGGAGGAGTGGTCAATACATGTTGTTTGTCCGGCTTTGCAGCATTTGCCGTGACTGAGAATCCCAATAGAAGAAATACCAACAGAGTTGGTAGCGCTACTGCTAAGTTCCTATTCATAACAACCTCCATCAATAGACCCATTGATTACCAGAAAAAGTAGCGGCCATCACCGCTACTGGATCGGGAGGTTACTTGCCTCTTACGGGCAGGTTTCTTTGAATAATCTGGCGAAGAAATAGCGGCTGATACCGCAACTTTGAGTCTAGGACATGATTGTCAAATTACTATTTGATGCAGAAATCAGAATCATCTTTGCTATTCGCCTATGGGTCGATTTCGGAGCCTATGGGGTAGCGAACGACTTGTTCCGCTAACCGTCAGATATCGGAATAACATCGGGCGCCAAATCCAGGGTGGATGACTGCGGCTTTCGGCCAGGAGCAGAGATAACACCGAAGGAAAAGGGCCGTCAGAGTGACGGCCCGAAATTCCAGGAGGACTGATGGTGTGCAGACTTCTTGATTGATGTAGTGGTCAGATCTTATTGACTATACATTGCCGGTGATCGTGGTTCTTTTTCGAAATATTGCTCACCGCAGTAAATGCTTGGTTGTAAGCAGACGCACTAGTCTGCAAATCAAAACTGACGTCTTTACCAAGGTCTTCAGCGATGTCCTCCATCTCCGCAAGTAGAGCTTTCCACATCAAGTTCAATTCATCAGGATCAACTGATGCAAATTCTTCATGTTCTGCGTAAAGCTGGTTAATGATTTCAACGTCTTCCTTGGCTAGCATCCATTTTTCAACCAAGTCTAGTTTATGAAGTAGCGGATTATCTCCAACTGCTTCCATCTCGGTTATCAGATCATCCAAATTTGGAAAAATTACACCAGCTATGTCTGAAGGGCCAAGTTCCTTCTTGCTAAATATTCTCTCAAAAAGTCCGAACTCAGTAGCTAGACTTTTCATTTGTGTACCCATAGTACCGAATACAGCTTCACCGACATCATCAGACTGCGCCATCATATCGGCGACATCCGTTTCTAGCAGGACAATCTTTTGTTCAGCCTCGGCTAGATCGGTCTGCAATGCAGCAATACTTTTTTCATGCAGTCCGATTTTATTTACGGCTTCCGTTAGATCAGTTATGAGGTGACGAATGTCAGAATTTTGACCGTCATTAGTCTTTCGCAACTCGACTATATCCGCTTTCAAATCGACTATGTCTGATTCTAAAACGGCTAAACGGAAATCTATTTTTTCTTCTGGTGCTTTTGCCCAAGTTGATGACGAGACTATGAACGAAAAAATAAGCACTCCGATGCAATACTTCGGACTCATTATTAACCTCCTTCAAACAGCTATTTGAAATTCCGGAACGAGTGCAGTCATGACCGCTACTGGATCGGGAGGTTATTCGCTTCTTGCGAGCAGATTGTTGTTAATAATCTGGCGAGGAAATAGCGGTTGCTTATACCGCAATTACAGCATAGGTCAGGATTGGCATATGTCTATTTGATGCATTGAACGGAAACATTCCAAAAGTTCCGAGTTGGGTCGATTTCGGAGACTATGGGGTAGCGAACGACCTGTTCCGCTAACCGTCAGATATCGGAATAACATCGGGCGCCAAATCCAGGGTGGATGACTGCGGCTTTCGGCCAGGAGCGGACCTAGTTGTCAACCGTAGCTTCGTCCAAGACACCCTTTTTGATAAGCTGGTTAATTATTCGTTTGGTTTTGTCTTTGAATGTATCTCTGAGCAACCGGACTGCCGGTGTAATTAATTGGCGGCTTGGGCAAATCAACCACAGTTCTGTCGACCTGGGGGTGAATTCAGGCATGACGTTAACAACCTTTCCTGCTAGCAAATCAGCGGACATGTCGAGGCAGGATTTGACGGCAAGACCTTTTCCCGCGACACACCATCGTCTCACCAGGTCGCCATCATTGGAGGCACGGTCACCACTCATCTTGATTTTGTAATCTGTTCCGTCACGTAAGAATTCCCAAACATCGTGGGTGATGTCATAAAGCTGGTAAAAAAGTCCGTTATGTAACGGTAAGTCGTGGGGGTGTTTGGGGGTTCCGTTTTTATCAAGGTAGCCCTGTGTCGCACAAAGTATTCCCGGGACATCGCAGATTTTGAACCCATACAGGTTTGCATCACTGGGCGTACCATAACGCAGTGCAATATCCACAGAATCACGATAAAAGTCGATGTTGCTGTCACTGATACTAGCCCTCAGAATCACATCAGGATAGGCTTCCATAAATTCATCAAGCCAGGGAATGGCCAGGTTTCTGCCCAGGTCCGATGACATCGCGATACGCAGTTCACCGTCGACAATATCCTGATCATCCTTCATGTTCTGCCGGGCTTGATCGAGCATGAGCATGGCCTGCTCACACTGGGGGATGTATCGTTCGCCCACACTGGAAAGACGCAAGCTTCGAGTTGTACGGATAAATAACTCCGCGCCCAGGGCATTCTCAACCCGTTTGAGTGCTGCACTGGCTGTTGCAGTACGCATATCAAGATTGGTTGCTGCAGCAGTGATACTGCGGAATTCTGCCACTTTAAGTACGACTTGGAGGTCTTCTAACAGCATATTATCTAATTATATTTGATAATGTTTCCATTATTATGCTGTTTAAAACGAGCTAATCAAGCTTTACTATCTCATCCAGTAACTATTCAACTGGAGATATCACATGAAAGCGATTGGCTATACCAAGTCCCTGCCTATCAATGACCCGGAGTCTTTAACGGACATCGAACTACCTCAACCAATTGCGACCGGGCGCGACTTGCTCGTCAAAGTCAAAGCAATTGCGGTTAATCCAGTGGACTACAAGGTTCGCCTGAACATGCCTCCTGCCGATGGTGACTACAAGGTGATTGGCTGGGATGCGGTTGGTGAAGTTGTTGCGACAGGTGAAGCGGCTTCACAATTCAAACCCGGCGATATGGTCTACTATGCGGGCGATCTTAACCGCCAGGGCAGCAATGCCGAATACCAACTGGTCGATGAACGCATTGTCGGCTACAAGCCCAAAAGCCTGGCCGATGCTGAAGCAGCCGCGTTACCACTGACAACGATTACTGCCTGGGAAATGCTGTTTGAGCATTTGGACATACAGCAACAAGCGCCAGGCTCAGCAGACAAGTCTTCCGAGCTTATCCTGGTAGTAGGAGCGGCAGGTGGAGTTGGTTCGATCCTGATCCAGATTGCCAAAGCAATTACCGGCGCAACGATTATCGCCACTGCATCACGCGAAAGCTCGCGTGACTGGGTTAAAAAGTTAGGTGCAGATTATGTTATCGACCATACCAAGGCGCTTCAAGAACAGATCGAAGCCTTAAACATCGGCCAGGTAACTCATATTGCCAGCCTGAATGGTACCGAGCATTACTTCGAAACCTACACGGAACTGTTGACGCCTTTTGGCAAGATTGCCATGATCGATGACCCCAGCGAGCCGCTGGATGTCATGAAACTGAAGTTCAAGAGCCTGTCATTACATATCGAGTTTATGTATGCACGTTCCATGTTCAATGCTGCCGATATGGATGAGCAGAGTCGCTTGCTAAACCGCGTGTCGGAACTGGTTGACCTGGGCCATATCCAGACCACCACTGGAAAGAACCTTGGCATCATCAATGCTCAAAATCTAAAGACCGCGCACCAGGAACTGGAATCCGGGACAGCCATTGGAAAGATAGTCCTGGAAGGGTTTTAGCGAATCATATTTATTCATATTGAATGAAATAGAGTAGAGAGAACGAACATGACCAAGTTAACTATTGTGGCAAATATTAAAGCAAAAGCTGACCAAATTGACCTAGTAAAGACCGAGCTTGAAAAGCTGATCGATGTCACCCGTGCTGAAAAGGGTTGTATCAATTACAACTTGCACCGGGACAATGAAAATCCGGCTCATTTTATGTTTTATGAAAACTGGAAATCCCGTGAACTGTGGCAAGCTCATATGTGTAATCAGCACTTACAAGACTATCTGGCTGCCACAGATGGCGCGGTGGAAGAATTCATCCTGAATGAGATGACTGAAATCGCCTAGCCTTTTTATCGCTGAGAGATACAGGATCATGAAAAAGACCACATTAATTACAGGTTCAACCGATGGCATTGGCTTGGAAACAGCCAAGGCGTTGGTTGCGCAGGGACATCATGTACTGATCCACGGACGTAACCCGGCAAAACTGGATGAAGTGGAGGGCTTGCTTTCCGGGTTAGCCGGTGAAGGACGTGTTGAAAGTTACGTGGCTGACCTGTCGCAAATGGATGAAGTCGAAGCATTGGCGAAAGCAGTAGCAGAACGACACGATGAACTGGATGTGCTCATCAACAACGCCGGCGTTTACAGAACACCTGCGCCCATCACGCAGGACGGGCTTGATGTGCGTTTCATGGTCAACACCATTGCTCCATATCTGTTGACACAAAGGCTCTTACCGTTGGTGGGGGAATCCGGACGGGTTATCAACCTGTCTTCTGCGGCACAGAACCCTGTTGACCTCGAAGCACTTGCCGGACGGATCAGGCTCTCCAACGAATACGAAGCTTATGCACAGAGCAAACTGGCTATTACAATGTGGTCACGCAGCATAGCGCTTGCTCACCAGGGTGGCCCCGTATGCGTTGCGGTCAATCCAGGCTCTTTGCTTGCAACCAAAATGGTAAAAGAGGGTTTTGGTATGCCAGGAAAAGACATTAATGTTGGGGTTGATGTTCTTATCCGAGCAGCGTTTTCACTTGAATTCGCAACCGCTTCCGGCAAATATTTCGATAACGACTCGGGTCAGTTTTCCTCACCCCATCCCGATGCGCTTGATTCATGGAAGTGCAACAACATTGTGAAGGTTATTGAAGGCATCTTGGCTGATTTGAAGAAATAGACATCCCGAACAAAGACGTCCGCTTCGGCGAGAGGGGAAGTACATAAGTAGAAATTCTTTCTGGTGGAGTGTCTACGGTTTTTGAGAAAATGCCGGTATCTGAAATGTTGCGACTCAGTTGTTTCTGATGATCACACAAGGTAACCGGATAGTGAGTCGATTGGAAACGAGGGGATTACCTTGCTTAGAAAAAAGATGATTTCATCACTACTAATCGCTACAACTGTAATGAGTGGCGTTGTGGTGGCCCAGACAGCCTCAGAAGTTGTCGAGAGGTCCGACATCCAGTTCCAGCCACTGAACCCGGCCCGGGGTGACGCCAGCCCGCAGGCGGGAGTACTCTGGGGCGACATCAAGAAGGACATCCCGAGCGGTGCGCTAATTGTTTTTGCAGACGGCTTTTCATCGCCGCCCCATATACACAACATCACGTACCGTGCCGTCGTGATCAGTGGTGCAGTCCACAACGACGATCCTGACGCCGAGAGCATGTGGATGGGGCCAGGATCCTTCTGGACACAGCCAGCGGGTGAGACGCATATAACAGCCGCTGCCGAGGGGAGTAAAGGTACGGCGTTCTTGGAGATTTTAGAGGGGCCATATCTGGTACAGCCATCCGAAGAGGCGTTCGACAATGGCGAACGGCCGGTGAACGTTGATGCAAGAAATATTGTTTGGTTGGACTCCTCAGACGTTACTTGGTTTGGTCAATCCGGAGCATCGACCTCCACCGATGGACCAGAGATGGCTTTCCTTTGGGGCAGTTCGCAGGACAACCAGAAGAACGGAACCATACTGAAACTACCAACAGGTTCCACTGGTGAACTGTATGGCAATGGCTCTTGGTTGCGTGCGGTGGTCATTCAGGGACCGGCCAATCACCAGCAGACCGGTGAATCAGGTTTAAAGATACTGGAGTCCGGCAGCTATTTCGGCTTGAAAGATGGTGCGGTGCATAAGGTTACCTGTAAGGCGAAGACAGAGTGCTTGATCTACGTGAGCACCAAAGGAAGGTATAGCTTTATTCAGATATAACCCCTGGGCCAAGCTGACCCCAATCGGGTAAACAGTTTGCGAATAAAGTGTCTACTATTGGCCGAAAGCAGAGATCAAACACAAAATCAACAAAGTTCCCCTTTGTATATGGACTCCTCCTTGTTCGCGAGGGATTTCGTATCAGACATTAGACGCGTATGTATATTCGGCTTGTCGATGGAGACGCTATCTCCCAGCCCTCAATGTATGCGCACTTCGGTGCCTCTATGG
>JABDQA010000211.1 GCA_013042475.1 Desulfofustis sp. | reverse complement strand
TTCGAGGACCGCGCGCACCTGGAGGAGCTGGGGAAGCGATACCTTGCTCATCTGCAGCTGGGCGATCAGCGACTCCGCCAGACCTTTACCGTCGGGCGCCCGTACCGTCATCCCCCGGCGGGGACGGACATCCACCACCCCGCGGCTGACTAGACAGGCGGCAGCTTCGCGGATCACCGTTCGGCTGACCCCGTATTCTTCCATGAGCTCGGGTTCGGTGGGCAGCTGATCCCCTACCTTGAGTCGGTCGCTGATAATCTTCTGCTGCAGATCATCGGCAACCGTCTTTGACAACCGTTCGTTGGTGAGTTGCGGCATATCTGAGTAGCCTTGGTTGAGGAAGCAATAAAGCCAATCATAGTATCATCGTATGAATCCATCAAGCATAAAGTTTCCCCGACCGATGGCTCCGGGATATAAGGTGGATGAGGTCGGTCGTTGGTTTCTCGGGTGTGGAATCGCCGCCCTTTAACAGGCTAGAGCGACATGCCCCGCTTCCAGGGGATAAAGTCCTCCTGGTTCAAACGTACGGCTTTGGCGCGATAACTGCCGCTGGCCGTTTCCACGCAAAGTTTCTCGAGCTCGGCACCGAGCTTATCAAGCGATTTTTTCCCGCTTATGATCGGCCCGGTGTCGAGATCGATCATATACTCGAGCCGGCGGGCCATGTCGGAATTGGAAGAGACTTTCAGCACCGGCACAATAGGGTTGCCGGTGGGCGTTCCCAACCCGGTGGAGAAGATGATGAGATTGGCGCCAGCGCCGGCCAGTGCAGTCGTCGACTCCACATCCCCGCCCGGGGTGCAGAGCAGGTTCAACCCCCGTTTCGAGGCGTGCCCCGGGTAATCGAACACATCCACCACCGGTGAAGTGCCGCCCTTCTTGGCCGCCCCAGCCGACTTCATGGCATCGGTGATCAGGCCGTCCCGAATATTGCCTGGCGAAGGATTCTGATCAAAATCGAAGCCCACCGCCTGCACGCGCTTCCTATAGCTTTTCATCAACTCGAGAAATCTGCTTCCTAATTCGGGCTCGGCGCAGCGGGAGACAATTTCGTTCTCGACCCCGCAGAGCTCGGGGAATTCGGCTAGGATAACGCTGCCTCCTTTACCGACCAGGTGATCCATGGCCCGCCCTATTACCGGGTTTGCGGAGATGCCCGAGAACCCGTCGGAACCGCCGCATTCGACCCCAATGACCAGTTCAGAGACTGGTACGGGCTCTCTCCTGGATAATTCGTTGGCCTGGTGCAGGGAGATCAGGGTCTGGCGGATGATGGCCTCGAGCATATCGACCGGCTCCGCCCAGGACTGACGGTCGTAGTAGAACACCGGTTTGGTCGCTGCCGGATCCCTTCTGACGATTGCCGCCTGCAGGGCCTTGACTTCGGCCTTCTGGCAGCCCAGGCTAACCACGGTTGCACCGGCGGTGTTGGGATGTGTGATATAGTTGGCCAGCAATTCGACCAGCTCTTCCGCTTCATCGGGAGTCGAGCCGCAGCCCATGTGATGGGTCAGGAATCTTAACCCGTCCACCTGGGGAAAAAGCGGTTCAGGCTGAGGATCAAACGAGTCCAGTGAGATGACCGGATCTACCGGTGCACCCTTGGTCTTGATTTGCTTCACCAGCTCTTCGGTGAAGTGTGCATAGCGCGAGGTGGAGCCGTAGCCGAGGGCCGGCGGCAGTACTTTCTTGAGTTCGTTGAGTTCCTGGTTGGAACAAAAAACCAGCGGCACGAAAATCCAGTAATTGGCGGTGCCGACCTTGCCGTCGGGGCGTCTAATGCCCATGAACTGCGTGGAAGACTCCGGGTAGGGAAGGGGTGCCTGCCATTGATAAGGTTCATGGGTTTCCCTGTACTCGGTGGTAGCGTGGTCGAGATTGTCGGTGGTAATCAATTCACCGCACCTGATCGGCCGCTTGGCCCGCCCGACGATAACCCCGTACATGACGGCCAAGTCACCCTGATCTAAATCCTTGAGGGCAAATTTATGCTTTTCCGGGATGTCGTCGATCAACTCGATCGCGTGGCGACCGACCCTCAGCCTGTTTCCTTTTGCAAGAGGCTGGAGTGCGACGATAAGATTGTCATGGGTGTCGATCTGCAGGAACATATTTTTCGTCATTATTCGGAACCTTGTCATTTATTGTTGCATGATGAGTGAACAAACGATACCACTTGCTGGTAAAAAAACAATTCTGAGGACGCAATTAAATTGCGTCCCCTCAACATATCTCGACGACTGCCACATGAACAACACCGCCATCGAAGTTTACGGGGTACCCTGGGACGAAAAATCTTCGTTTATGCAGGGCTGCCGGGATGCGCCGGCCAAAATCTGGGACGCCTTTAATTGCGCATCGGCCAATCGCTGCACCGAATCGGGTCTCAGCCTGACAAAGCCCGAACTGCTCAGCTACAGGGGAATGCTCGAAATCTCTTCCGGCGACCAGGTAGTGCAGCAAATCGAGCGCGCCGCTTCAGACATTGGTGCGGCGGAGTCGCTACCCATATTTCTTGGCGGAGACCATGCCATCACCTACCCTCTGGTCAAAGGCCTCCGCAAGACATACCCCAAGCTCAACATAATCCACTTCGATGCCCATCCCGATCTCTACGATAAGATTCGTGGCGATGGATTCTCCCATGGCTGTCCCATGGCCCGCATCATGGAGGAAAAGTTGGCCGTCAGACTGGTCAGCGTCGGCATCCGGACGATGACGCCTCATCAGCGCAGCCAGGCTGAAAAATACGGAGTTGAAATCATTGATATGATCAATTTCGACTCAAGCTCCCCATTGAATTTCGACGGTCCGCTCTATGTCTCACTTGATCTCGATGTGCTCGACCCAGCATTTGTTCCCGGCATTTCCCATCATGAGCCAGGCGGAATGAGCACGCGGGAGTTGCTCAGAGCGATCCAGAACATCCACGGCACCATCATCGGAGCGGACATCGTCGAGTACAACCCTCATCGCGACCTGCAGAATATGACCTCGATGGTCGCCGCCAAACTGATGAAGGAACTGGCGGCGAAGATGCTGGGCAGATCATGAACGCCTGCAGAGCCGAGGCTCCTCCACAGTGACCTATGTCAGCCTCATACTGACCATGCTCTTCTGGGGGGGCACCTTTATCGCCGGGAGAATCCTGGCCAAAACGGTGCCGGCGGCGGACGCGGCTTTTTTTCGGTTCGTACTGGCCGCCGTCGCCCTCGCATTTCTTACCCGGCTGATCGACGGCCACCTGCGGCTGCCGCCCAGGGACAGAATCTTAGGGCTGCTGCTGCTCGGTTTCACTGGTGTGTTCAGCTACAACATCTGTTTTTTTACTGGATTGAAATATATTGAAGCCGGCCGGGCCGCGCTTATTATTGCCCTCAATCCCATGGCTATCACCATCGGCGCCGTACTCCTCTATGGCGAGCGGCTCTCGCGATTACAATGTTTCGGTCTGCTCATATCGCTCTTTGGCGCCTTGCTGGTTATAACCAATGGCGACCCGACTTTGTTCTTTGCCGGCGGCTTTGGCCGGGGTGAAACCGCAATCATCGGCTGCGTGATCGCCTGGGCCGGCTACTCGCTGATCGGCAGGTCGATATTGAAATCGATGACCCCACTATCGGCAGTGTTCTACTCAGCGCTTTTCGGATCTGTCATGCTCTTTCCGGCTACCCTTCTGGACGGCACCCTGCCTTCTCCGGGCTCCTACGCCGCAGTTGACTGGATGAGCCTGTTGTTCCTTGGAATCTTCGGCACGGCCGCCGGGTTTACCTTCTATTACCGCGCCATCACCAAGATCGGTGCAGCCCGGTCAAGCGTGTTCATTAATCTGGTCCCACTCTTTTCGATTTTACTAGCTTGGATATTTCTGGCCGAGATGATCAATATATCGGTGCTGATCGGTGGCATCATATTGATGGCAGGTGTTTACCTGACCAACAAAAAGCCTCGAGCAATTCGTAATTCTCAAGAAGTTGCGTAAAGTGTGCCTATCAGTTACTAAGGGTCCCAAACAATCCTCGATAAAAAGGGGGGCAACAGACAAATCGATCTCCATACTACCTACTAGAAGAGCAGTCCAGGGAGATTGCTTGACAGGTTATAGAATCTGCTATATCAACAAAGTTCAGTATTTATGCTGTTGTTTCTTAATTTCTTGGAATGGGGATAAGGTTCGTGACCAGCACAGAAATGCGCCGGGTGGCATGATGTCGGCGGGCATCATCGGCTTGTTCGTAGGTGCGGTAATTGTCGCGGTCAGCTACAATATATTCATGGCCTGGGTTGACGAACAATCTTCTGTCGCATCGGACCAAGCGTAGGAATATCTAACAACACTTAATTTAATGGGAACTGCTATGACTCGATCCACACTCAGCTATTGTCTAACACTGGGTGCAGCCCTTCTGTGGCTCAACGGCTGTGCAATGCTCGGACCGGATTTTGAAACACCGTACTCTGAATCTCCGACCAACTGGATGGAGGAGGGCAACGGTCTGTTTCTTAAGCCCACCGAAGATGACACGATCGGCTGGTGGTCAACCTTCAATGATCCGACCCTGGATAAACTGATCGAGCTCTTCTCAACCCAGAATCTCACCCTGCAGACAGCTGCCGTTCGTATTCTCGAGGCCCGCGCCCAGCTCGCTCTGGTCAAGGGCACTATATACCCGCAGCGGCAGGAAATGAACGGTGATCTGTTTACCATCGGCGACGAGGAAACGCAGGTGACCATCGACCGCTATTACAATGTCGCCTCCATCGGTTTTGATGTCGGCTGGGAGATGGATTTCTGGGGCAAGTACCGGCGTTCCATCGAATCGGCTGACGCCAATCTTCTCTCCACGATTGCCGACTATGAAGATATCCTGGTGAGCCTGACTGCTGAGACAGCCAGAGCCTATGTGGATATCAGAACGCTCCAGGAACGGATTAAACTGGCTGAAAACAATGCAGACCGGCAGCAGGAATCACTGGACCTGGTAAACCTGCAGTTCGAGGCCGGCGTGGTCACCGAACTCGACGTGCTCCAGGCCAAGACCCTGCTTTCCACTACCCGGGCGGCGATTCCCAACTTCGAGGCGGCGCTAGCCAGCGCTAAATATGGACTCGCGGTTCTGGTCGGGGTGCTGCCCGAAGAAATCAATGAGCTGCTCGAACCGAGCCAACCAATTCCCGAAGTGACCGACCAGGTGGCCACCCTGCTGCCGGCTGAACTGCTGCGCCGCCGTCCCGATATACGGCGGGCGGAAATGCAGGCAGCTGCTCAGAGCGCCCAGATCGGGGTGGCGCGAACCGAGCTCTATCCGAGCTTCTCACTGCTGGGCTCCATTGGCTGGTCGGCGAATGATACCGGCGCCAACAGCCTCGGAGATATTTTCGAATCAAACAGCTTTTCCTACACCTTCGGTCCCGCCTTCAAATGGAACCTGTTCAACTACGGCCGGCTCAAAAACGAGGTGCGCGTCCAGGACGCCCGCTATCAACAGACCATCCTGAACTACCAGAATACTGTGCTAAACGCGGCCAGGGAAGTGGAAGACTCCATGAAAAGTCTGGTGAAATCTTTCGAAGAGGCAAAGTACATCGAGGCCAGCGTCGAGAGTTCCGAGCGCTCCACTGAGCTGTCCACGCTGCAGTATGAGGAGGGCCTGGTGGATTATCAACGTGTGCTTGACTCGATTCGGTCCCTGACCGTACGGCAGGACGAGTTTGCCCAGACCAAGGGGGAGATCGCCACCAACGCTATTGGTCTCTTTAAGGCATTCGGCGGAGGCTGGCAGATCGACTATCAGAATGATCTTCTGCTGCCCGAGGAAATGGTCGATGCGATGGCGGAGCGAACCGACTGGGGTAAATTCCTGACTATCGAACAGGATGGTGATGAGTAAAAGGGCGCAATTCACTAAACACGGATTCAGGAATCTGCTTTTCTTCCTGCTGCTCTACCTTTTTATCAGCCCCGTTCTGGTTGATTACCCATCGATCGCTATCGTTGCCCATAGTCTACTCTCCCTCGCCCTCTTTTTCTCGGTCTGGGCCGTTCAGAAGAACCAGAACTACCGCTCCATTGCAATGGTGCTGCTGATACCGGTGCTGGCGCTATACTGGCTCGGCCTCTACAAGATCATTCCATTCGACCTGCTCTCCGCTTACGCTCTGCTGGCCCTGTTCTACATGCTGCTCATTATCGCCTTCGGTGGACAGCTTATACGTTCACATCGCATCGACCTGCAGGTGATCTACGGCACCCTCTGCCTTTACCTGATTATAGGTCTTTTCTGGGGGGCCCTCTACAGCCTGCTCTACGAGGTGAGTCCTGGAACCTTCTCCGGAGAGCTTCTGAAAATGCCGCAAGGTTCGCTACTCACCACCTTTAATTACTTCAGCATGGTCACCCTGACCACGCTTGGCTACGGGGACATCACCCCACAGAATCACGCCTCCGCCGCCCTCTGCCAGATCGAAGCCATCACAGGTCAGTTCTACATCGCCGTGGTCGTCGCCTGGCTGGTGGGTAATTTCATTGCCGACAGACGAAATCACCCACAAAAATAACTCGAACTCTCAAAAATATGACATGGTCGCTGAAACGTCATCGTTTCCAGAAAAGAAGGAAGAGCAATCACTAGAGAAAGCAGAAGTCCAGCCGGCTGTCGAGCAAGCCCAGATTATGTTCACCGGCCTGTTTACGCTCTTCGGCCTTACCGTGGTGGAACATATCCTGCGGCCGCGTGGTAAAAAACAATCAAAGCTGGCAGTGAATTGACAATCAGCCGATCGGGCGCCTTAGGGTGTGATTATCCATAAAGGAGAATGAATGATGAACTACGCTAATCTTGGCAAAACCGGGGTAAAAGTCAGCCGGCTCTGTTTCGGGACCATGTCCTTTGGGGCCGAAGCCGATGAAGAAATGTCGACCAGGTTGTTTCATCGCTGCCGGGAGGCGGGCATCAATTTCTTCGATTGTGCCGATGTCTACAGTAACGGCGTGGCCGAAGAGATTCTCGGCAGACTCATGGCGGACTGCCGGGATGAAATCGTCCTGACCACCAAAGTGCATGGCGCCATGGGGGAAGATGTCAATACCAGGGGATTATCGCGAAGATATATCGTCTGCGCCGTGGAAGAAAGCCTGAGAAGGCTCAAGACCGACCGGATCGACGTCTACTACGCCCACCGCTTCGATGCCGAGACTGATCTCGAACAGACCCTCTACGCCTTTGATGATCTGGTGCGGACTGGAAAAATCCTCTACCTGGCCGTGAGCAACTGGGCGGCTTATCAGATAGCCACCGCGCTGGGTATCTCCCGCAAGGAGAAAATCTCCGAGATCGTTTGTATGCAGCCCATGTACAACTTGGTCAAACGGCAGGCTGAAGTGGAGCTGCTGCCGCTGGCCGAGCAGGAAAACCTGGCAGTGACTCCTTACAGCCCACTTGGTGGCGGTTTGTTAACCGGCAAATACGGCGTCGGCCGGAAGCCGGAGAAAGGAAGACTGGTTGATGTGGGCTTTTACTCGAAGCGCTACAGTCTCGAGCAATACTACCAGACCGCGGACAATTTGTGCGCCCACGCTCGAGAGCGCGGGGTCAATCCGGCAACACTCGGTGTCGCCTGGGTTATGACCCATCCAGCCGTCACCGCACCGATAATTGGCGCCCGCAATCTTGAGCAGCTTGAAACTTCGCTGGCTGCCGCGGAGCTCGACATGACACCCGAGTGGCGGGCGGAAATCAGCTGCCTGTCACCGGCTCCTGCTGTCGCCACAGACAGGCTCGAAGAGACCTTTTAACCCATTCGACCATGGTCTCCGAAATGAATTCTACAGTTGTGTGCGTCAAGTTCTGCAATTTAAATTCTCATAGCATGTGATAGCCATGCAGCCGGCATAGTCGGCTGTACCGGGCCCTATGCCGTTAGCTCCATCAGCTTATGCCTTTTCTGCTCTTTGAGTAAATTCATGTCCAGATAGCGATGAGCTTCTATCCAGTTCTCATGCGTTTCAACGGCTAAAGCTCGAACCAGCCGCAAGCAGCTTTGCTCGATCAGGAAGGTAGGAATCAGGAGGGTTGCTCAATTCTTGATGGATAATAAAGACTGCAGTCTTTATTATTCAGCTGGTATCGGGGTCATGGCGGCGCTCACATCGTCAAAATGGAGCGCCTCGATAAAGTCATGAAGACTTGTTTCGAGGGTGGCGAGTTGCTCTTCACTGAGTTTTCCAAGCGCAGAACTCAGTTGACCTTGCGGCGGAGAGGGTGCAGATTTGAGCAGTTGCTGCCCGCTCTCAGTGGCAAATAGGTGCACGGTACGCTGGTCAGTTTTGGATCGATCGCGGTAAATCAGGCCGCTTGCTTCGATCTTGTCGAGCATGTTCGAGCAGGTCGAAGGATGTATCGACAAGAGCTTGGCCAGCTCCGATACCCGTATTCCGGGGTTTTGCGCAACTTCATGCAGCATCCAGAGTTTGGCGCTGCTCAGCCCGCACACTTTCTCAACTCTTTTTGAATGAGATTGGACCGCTTTGTAGACGATGCGCAACTGCTGGGTAATTGCCTGTTCTTTGATTGACCTATCGCCCATTCATCCCTCTGCTGTTTGAGCCTTTTGTGTATATCACCAATAATGGACTCACTGGGGGTTCACATCAGAGATGGAATTCCTGTTGATCACCGGCGAGAAGTTCTCCCACCGGTGACCCGTCAAAACATTTACTTAGCAGCGTTTCGCGCTTCTTCCAGCCATCCGTCCCAGGTGGACTGATTTTTGGCAATCCACTCATCAACGTGGCGAGCGATATCTTTCTCGCCTTTCTCACCCTCGTTCATCTTGGTGTTCTGCTCGTTGATGTCACCAAGAGGAACCGTAAAAACTTCAAAGAATTTTGTGGCTGCCGGATTGGCATCCATGAATTTCTGGTTGGCGACAATCTGAATATCGGATACCACGAATCCGAGTTTAACCGGATCAGAAACTGCACCCTCGACCCCGCTTACCTCCATGCGATCCTTGCCCGCCATCTGCGATTCCTTGGGCATTATTTCCGGGACATTGATCCACATTACATCTGTGCCGGGCTTCAGTTTGAAGATCGTCCAGTTGGGCGCCCAGGTATAAAAGAAGATCGGCTCTCCGGACTTGTACGCCGCCATGGTCGCGGCCATGCCGGCCTCATAGGCCGCTTTCACCGGGTTGATGTGGTCGTCCAGATCGTACACCTCCATGTGGTGGGCAATAACCTGCTCACAGCCCCACCCCGGTGGACAGGCAGTGAGATCGGCCTTGCCGTCCTTATTCTTATCGAAGGCCTCTTTGACCTCGTCCCGTTTGAAGTCATCAAGAGATTTGATATTGTATTTTTCCACATCTCTTTTTGAGACCAGGTAGCCCTGTAGTCCGCCAGCTTTGGTAACATAACCATACTT
>JABDQA010000208.1 GCA_013042475.1 Desulfofustis sp. | reverse complement strand
GTTCACAGTGAGGCCGGATTAGCTCAATCCGGCCTCACCTCTGCAGCTACATTTTACACTCTGCCGCATAGGCATCGACGTGATTTTCGAACACCTTCTTGATCGTGCGATTGGTGAATTGTCCATCGTTGGTTTTGGTGACTTCTCGAATGTAGAGATCCTGAATCGGGTGCTGATTCGCACCAAAAGCAAAATTACCCCTTACGGAGTCGAACTCGGCCTTTCTCAATGCCTCCTTGAAACCCTTCAAATCATCTATATTTCCCTGGACAGATTTGAGCGCACTGCCGATCAACCGAGCGGTATCATACCCCTGGCTCGCATAAAGGGTCGGTGTCCGTCCATATTTTTCGATATAGGCGGCAACAAACTGCTTATTTGCTGCATTGTCGAGGTCATGAGTCCACTGACTGCCGTTTTTAACTCCCAGGGCGACCGGGCCAACGGCCTTGAGCAGCCGCTCGTCAAAAGAAAAAGCAGGCCCGTACAGCGGGATATCTTTGGAGAGGCCTGCCTGGGCATACTGTTTGATAAAACTCACCCCCATGCCTCCAGGTAGAAAAAAGAAGACCGCGTCAGGCTTGGCAGCGCGGATAGCTGCTATTTCGGCCGCATAATCAGACTGGCCCAGCTTGGTGTATACCTCGGCGCTGATGTCTTTTTTGAAATAGCGCTTGAATCCGGCCAGATGGTCCTTACCAGCCGGATAGTTGGGCGCGATGAGATAGACGTTCTGGTGCTCGGAGTCGTTGACGAACTGCCCGACCACCTCATCAATATTGTCATTCTGGTAGGAGACACTGAAGTAATTTTCGTTGCATCCTTTGCCGGCCAGCTTGGACGGACCCGCATTGGCACTCAGATATACGACTCCATCTCGAACCACTTTGGGCACCACGGCAATGGCCACATTCGAGAAGACGATGCCGGTCATGATCTTGACCCCATCTTTCTTCATGTAGCGTTCAGCTATCTGTTTGGCCTTTTCCGGTTTTCTGCCATCGTCTTCAACCATCAGCTCGACCTCAACCCCGCCAAGCTTTCCGCCCTCTTGGTCGACCGCCAATTGAAAGCCGTCCCTGATATCCTCACCCAGGTATGCTGCTTTGGTCGACAAGGTGGTGATCATTCCTATCTTGACTGGCTCAGCGGCTGCGTTGTGCAGACCAAACGCCAAAGCCGCTGCTACGAATACCACTAGTAACCGTTTCATAGAACACTCCCTTCTTCTGGTTTTGTCTGTTGCGATTCGTTGAGTCTACTCAGCGGATCGATAAGGCGATTAGAACGGAATCTACAGAAGCTGCAGTGGGTAAACAAATCCGGACTAAATGGACCCCTAACACTAGAAAACGACAAGTGATCTTGCAAGTAAAAAGTAATCTGGTCAGGCTCCTCCCCAGCTGGTGTCGCTTGCATCAATGATTATTTTTTATTACTACTGGGAGCCAATTTAACTCGCACTTTCATAGATTAGACCATCATCACACCGCACTACTGAGGGCAGCAGATGAAAAGCAATGGTTCCAGGATGTCCCTTGCCCCTGTTTCGATTCCCACCGTTTCAGTTCCCAACCATACCGAATGGCCGGCGCTGTCCGCCGAAAAAGAATCAGAACTCAAAGAAAAGATAAAAGACCTCCTGAAAGATATTAACGGTGTGCTGGTGGCCCACTACTATACCGACGGCAAGCTCCAGGACCTGGCAGAGGAAACCGGAGGCTGTGTCGCTGACTCTCTTGAGATGGCCCGGTTCGGAACCGAGCACCCGGCCAGTACACTTGTGGTCGCCGGAGTTAAGTTCATGGGGGAAACCTCAAAAATACTTAACAACGAAAAGCGGGTATTGATGCCCGATCTCGGCGCCACCTGCTCGCTTGACGAAGGCTGCCCGGCCGATGAATTTTCTCGATTCTGCGACCAGTATCCCGATCATACCGTAGTCGTCTACGCCAACACCAGCGCCGAAGTCAAAGCTCGTTCTGACTGGGTCGTGACCTCTGGAATCGCCCTGCCGATCATCAAGCACCTGGCGAGCCGGGGAGAGAAGATCGTCTGGGCGCCCGACAGACACCTGGGCAACTATGTACAGCGTGAGACCGGCGCCGAGATGGTTTTCTGGCCCGGATCATGCGTCGTTCATGAGGAATTCCGCTCAGTGGCCCTGGGCAGACTCCGCAAGCTGCACCCAGAGGCGGCCGTCCTGGTACATCCTGAATCCCCCCAATCGGTTATTGAGCAAGCCGATGTGGTGGGCTCGACGACGGCTCTGATCAATGCCGTTGTGAGCCGGGAGGAAACCTCATTCATCGTTGCGACGGATAAGGGGATTTTCAACAAAATGAGGAAGCTGGCCCCTGGCAAAACCTTGATGGAAGCCCCCACCGAGGGTGAGGGTGCGACCTGCCATAGTTGTGCCCGCTGTCCCTGGATGGGGATGAATTCTCTGCAGAATCTGCTCATTACACTCCAGGAGGGCAGAAACGAAATCCACGTCTCAAAAAAGCTCGCCAAACGCGCCAGAATCCCCATTCAGCGGATGCTCGACTTCGCCAGCAGGATGCAGAGCTGAGTCTCAGCAATGGTTCTCTCCCTATGTACCGTTGATGAGCCAGTTCCGATAGTTATCGCCGAGACGCTCCCAGCTGAATCTTTCAGTAATAACCCTGGACTCGGACACTGATAATCTGTCCCCGGTCTGCAGAACATTCAGTAAATGGTCGTAGAAACATCCGGGTTCGTATAAAAAACGATCCTCGAAGATCTCAGGATAAGCCAGCCGCTTCGGCAGAACCGGGACACATCCTGCCCTCACCGCTTCAATAACTGCGATACCGAAGAATTCATGAATCGCGGTCGAAACAACAATGTCTGAGGTAGTCAACCTGCTGCAATACTCTTCAATGTTATCCACATGCCCCCACTGAACAATTCTTCTATCGAGGCGTTTCCGGGCTTCTTCAAAGCACTCAGGTCTGTGTTTAAAGGATTGGCCAAGCATGCAGACATTGAAATCAATACCGTCGTCCTGAAGACGATATAGGGTGGAAAAAAATTCTTCAGGGTTTTTATCATGTTCCCAGCGATGATTCCAGACAATCGTTTTTACCCCACTCTTCGAGGATCGCCTGTCCACTCTGTCCAGAGGAGTGAAATCGATCCCAGGATAAAGTACCAGGCTTTTTTTGTAGAGTTCTGCAATACTATCGCCAAGCTCAATGTCGGCGGCCTTGTCGAGATAGCTGCCGCAGTGTTCAAGAAAGGACGTGCGATTGTATTCCGAGTTAAAGGCGACCGAGTCCGATACCAGCGCTGTGGTGAAATTTATCGAGGTGAACTGGTGGGAGGTGTGTTTATCGAGAAACCCCGGGTAGCAGAACTGGTTCTCATGGAAATAGGTGAGATATCTGCATCGCGGATTCCATCCTTCCAGAAAAGCAGCCATGGCTCTGAATACAGCCACGTCAATGAAACTTGAAAAGAGCACAGTATCAAAACTGCGCTCAACTGCCGGAACCTTGGCGAGTTGACCGATGAACCAGGGAGCGGCAAGCTGCATACGCATCTTCCACTTCCGGGCCGGAAGGCTCATCAGGGTCCACTGACCATCAATGTAACTGGTCAGTCCATCAAGAAACCGCTTGTGTGATCCCCCATAGTACGGTTCGACGAGCAGGATTTTCTTGTTCGCCATTGATGATTTACAGCTCTACCGCACAGTGGTTCATGGCTACCAGAGGCTCTGGGAACTTACGGGGATTTAGAACCGGCGGGTTTTAGCATCTTATTGGCGATCACATGATCCCAGATAAGATCGGCGGTCTTCAGCTTGCTGGTATGGAGTAATTGCGCTTCACCTGCTGAATCGATCAGGGTGACCTGGTTGTTATCTACCTCAAAGCCCGCGCCGGCGGAGGAGATGTCATTGACGGCTATCAGATCGAGCTTTTTACCAATTAATTTTTTTCGCCCCTCCTCCTTTATATTGGAACTTTCAGCAGCAAAGCCGATGAGCAGTTGCCGGTCATGATCACAGAGCTCACCAAGTTCTTTGAGAATGTCAGGATTCTGCTCCAGTTCCATGATAAGAGATGAGGAATCTTTCTTAATCTTCTGATCAAATTGCTTAGCACATCTAAAATCGCTTACTGCTGCTGCTTTTACGATGATTGACTTATCCTGAAAATGATCCATTACTGCTTTGTACATCTCCACCGCGGTTGTCACACTGACAAAGTGCACACCGCCAGGTACCGGCTGCGTTGCGGGTCCACTGATCAGGGTTACCTCTGCACCTCTTCTGAAAGCGGTTCGAGCCAGGGCGTAGCCCATTTTACCTGAAGACCGGTTGCTGATGAAGCGTACCGGATCGTAAGGCTCTCTTGTCGGTCCTGCCGTGACTAGCACCTTCTGACCACCGAGGTCCTTGGTGCAGATTTCCCGCAATACAAATTCGGCCACCTGCTCCCACTCAGGCAGCCGACCGCTGCCTTCCTCCCCACAGGCCATCACACCGCTGTCGGGTTCGATCACCTGGTAGCCCAGCGAAAGTAGAGTCTTCAGGTTTCTGGTGGTGGCCGGATGTTCATACATTTGCACATTCATGGCAGGACAAATTATTACCGGAATACGGGCAGCCAGCACGGTGGTGCTCAACAGGTCGTCGGCCATTCCGTAAGCCAGTCTGGCAATGGTTTGTGCAGTGGCCGGGGCGATGATAATACAGTCGGCTTCGCGGCTCAGACCAATGTGCGAGATGCCTCCCTGCTGTTCGGTAGTGAACATATCTTCGAACACGGGACGCCCGGAAAGGGCCGCAAAAGTCATCGGTGCCACGAACTTTGTTGCCGCCTCGGTCATAACCACATCGACCAGCGCTTCTTCTTTGGTCAGCGTGCTGACCCAGCCGGCCACTTTAAAGGCGGCGATGGAGCCGGTAACGCCCACGACAACCCGCTTTCCCGCAAATGAAGTCGACATGTCTGGAATGTCCCGGTTTAAGTTAAATTATAGGGTACCTTGTAAAATTTAGATTTTCGTTCAAGATCGAGGCGCGCATGAAAATTTTACCGCAGGCATATAAATAATATTCCGAGGATAGAATTTTCATGCGCAACGAAGAGATTGAGCGAAAAGATAATTTTAAGGTAGTACTAGTCGCGGCTGCCGCCAAAAAACCTGAGCAGCATTAGAAACAGGTTGATAAAATCAAGGTACAGTGCCAGCGCGCCCATGATCGATCCTTTGGTGATCGCCTCCCTGCCCTGAGCCATGATGCCTTCCTCACCCATCTTTTTGATCTTCTGAACGTCATATGCGGTCAACCCGGTGAAAATGAAGACGCCGATCATAGAGGTGACCCAATAGACGCCCGGGCTCTTTAGAAAAATATTAACGATGGTTGCAATGATGAGGCCAATGAGCCCCATGAACAGGAATGATCCCCAGCCCGATAGGTCTCTTTTGGTGACTAGGCCATATACCGCCATGGCTCCGAACATACCGGCGGTGATGACAAAGGTTGAGGCGATCGAGGTTCCGGTGTAGCGCAGAAAAATGGTGGAAAAGAAGAGTCCATTTAAAACCGAGTATCCTATGAACAAGGCCGATGCGGTCGAAGCCTGTATCTTGTTGATTCGTGCTGATAGAAAAAACACCAGTCCGAGAGTTCCCAGAGCGAGCACGAGGAAAAGCGGCGAATTGATAATACGCCCAGCAAGGCCGCTGGCGGCGGTGCCATACGCGACCAGACCGGTAATTCCGAGTCCTGCCGCCATCCAGTTGAAGACCTTGGCAAGGAAAATGGATGCGGCGTCCTGTTGGGCCTGGCTTACGGTAATTGATTGTGTTTCAGTCTGCATTTATGTCTCCATATAGTAATGTGATCAATAAGCGCCATCTCTTTTGAACATGATGTAGATGGTTCTCAGAATGATTTTTATATCCGTCCAAAGCGAATAGTTAAGTATGTACCAGTCATCTAAGTCGACCCGTTCCTGGTAGTCATCGACATCGGAGCGTTTACTCACCTGCCAAGGACCGGTAATACCTGGCTTCATCGAAACATAACGGCCGGCACTGTCACCATAAAAAGCACTAAGCTCACCGCCTACAATGGGGCGAGCACCGACAACGCTCATGTCGCCGATTAACACATTAATGAATTGAGGAAATTCATCAAGGCTGGTCTTGCGCAATAGTTTGCCGATCCTGGTGATACGAGGATCGTTCTTGAGTTTGAAGGTATGTTCCCACTCCTCTTTGTACTCGGGATTGTTCTCTAGAATGTCGGCCAGTTCTCTATCGGCCCCCACCCGCATGGTCCTGAACTTGAGACAGTCAAATTCCTTGCCGGCGGCAGTAATCCGCTTGTGGCGATAGATTACCGGACCGCGATCCTCGAGTTTGATAAGCAAGGCAATTAACAGCATCAAGGGTGAGCTTAGAATAAGAACAGAAAGAGAAAATAGCACATCAAAACCCCGTTTCCACTCGGTATGGGGATTGAAATTGAGTAACAGCATTTTCCCCAAGCTCTGAATCTCTGCATGATGCAATCCAAAGACGTAGAGATCGGGTACCAGATAAATTCTGGATCCGAGCGATCTACACTCCCGCAGGATCGAGAAGATCTTCCTTTCTGCCCGCATCGGCAAGGCGATATAGACATAATCGATGTCGTTTTTACTCAGATATTCGGCCATCATGCCGATATCGCCAAGAACCGGCTTGCCCATTCGTGCCAGGCGCGGTTCTTCGCTGACCTTGTCGTCAAAAAATCCCATTACCTCGATGCCCGCCCAGGGTATGGTTTCCAACTCCCTGACGAGGCTCAAGCCAAGATCACCGGCCCCGGCAATTACAGCTCGGCGCACATTCTTGCCCCTTTCCCGGTAGAAACGGAGGATTTTTCTGGCAGACATGTGGACCAGAAATAACAGAAACGGAGTGGTTGTCGACCAGATCATGAAGACTACTCGAGAATAGCCCTCTGAAATTTTAAAGATGAAGAAATAGAAGAGCAACAGGCCGATAATGGTAACCCAGGCCCTGATGATCACATAAAATTCTTTATAGACTTTCCAGCCCCTCCAGGACCGATAGAGCTGGAATGACTGGAACGTGACCAGACAAAGCACGAAGGTGATAATCACCAGGCGGGTATAGTAGTCGCTCCATGGTACGCGGTACCAATAAACCAACGCCGTGAGATACCCTACTACGAGAAGGCAGTCGACCAGGTGCAGCAGCCTGGCCATCAGGGAGCTCTGCTCACGCAGATTGGTTGAGAGCATCTATATCCCTAAGCGAAATGATCGCATAGATTTACCAAACTCGTCATGATCCCTTCCCCTTTTTCCTCTCCCACCAGCTCTTGTTCATACTGAGTTGAGTGGCCACTGAAACGGGTAGTCGATGATGGATTCGCCCAAGCCGGTAACCAAGGAATTTCAACCCAACCCTTACCATAAAATCTCCAATCATTCCATAACTTCGGCGACGCCACAAATAGGCAAGCCCGGATCGGATATAGTCAAGCCCTCTGCCCCCGGTACTGCCGTAAGATTCGAGGAGCCAGTTCTGGCTCTGATGGAAAACGCCGATGTCGAAATACCTGTAAAAATCTTCATTCCAGGAATAGTTATGTGAATGATAGACAACGGCATCAGCTGAATATGCTATTTTTCCACCCTTTTCAAGCAGTCTGCCCGCCGCGCAGCTATCTTCGCCAAAGATCAGGTCGCTCTCGAAATAGCCGATGTCAGCCAAGGCAGAGTGACGATAGGCGGCACAAGAGTTGGATACAAACACGGTTTGAAATCCGTACTTCTGGCGATCGGCAAAAGACCTTACATGCGATTCATTGGGATAGTTGAATTCCCTTAGATGGGCGGCGATATCGCTGGCCTGAAATGAAGGCAGTTGCCGCCCGTAACTCAAACAGATATCCTCAGTTTCCCTGAATGGAGCTATGAGCCTTTCGATCGTATCAGATGATGCAACCAAGACGTCCTGGGTCAGGAAGACAAGGATCTCCCCAGCGGCCATTTTACCCGCTTTCGTCCTAGTTTCCCCATGGTCAAAACTGCAAGGATCGATGGAATGTATTAGTGCCCCGTAGCTGGCTGCAACTTCCACGGTATCATCCTCCGAACCGGAATCAATAACGATGATCTCATCAGCCTGTATGGATTGGATAGTCAAGCCGGCCAAAAGTTCACGGAGAGTGGTTGAGCCGTTTCTGGTCGGAATTATAATGGAGACACTCATTGCAGTATGCACTTTCCAATTCTTCTGTCCGGGAGCCTCAAATTCTGAATAGTCTCACCGCCAGATATTTACCCAGTGCCCAGATCAGATAGGGTGAGCGATGCTTGAGGTTGAGTCGAATTTCATTTTTTGAAGCCAGGCATTTGGTCTCATACGAAATTTCATTTCTGTCAGCAGCCCATCCTCTGGCATGATACATTTCAACTTCGGGGCCATAGAGTAATTTCCATCCCTTTTTTCTGAGACGAAGGCAGAGATCGATATCCTCTTTATACATAAAAAAGGATTCATCAAATACCATCGGCATCGCCTCCATCAAAGCTGCCGTCCTGCCGAACATGAAAGCGCCACAGACTGCCGGCACCTCCTCCTGGACCTGGAACTTTCCTGCGTTTTTCTCTCCCTGACCACGATCATACCAGCGTCCGTACCAACTCCTGAATATACCGGTAGAGTCAAGCAATCCTGTGGGCCGGCTGAGGTCAATGTCAAAGCCTTTGAGCCTGCCTCCGACAATGCCCACCTGTGAATCGTTCGAGAGCAGGGCCAGCGCGGACTCAAAAGTTTCGGCCTCAAGAAAAATGTCAGGATTCATCATACATACGTATTCACAATGAGCAGCAGTAAGATTCAGGCCAAAATTGTTGGCGGCAGCAAAACCGATATTCTGCTTGTGATGAATCTCATATCCCTTCTTGCCGGAAAAGTGATCGAGATAGGTAGGGTTTGCCGATCCGCTGTCTACGATAACGACCCGCGAGGCAGAAACGGACTGGTCGTCGATCGAAGCGACGCAGCGGTCAATAAAACGTTCGGAATTATGGGTAACTATGATAACGCTCAGCATGTAACCAAGACCAGCCGAATGCCAGAATTTCAGCAGAAGATCGCAAGATACCAGCGAAGCAGCAGATTGTTCTTTCCCTCTCCGTTTCTCCTGGACATGATTGATTTTACGACTTCGCGCTCGGAACCAATTACTCTATTGCGAAATTGCGTTTCAGATAAGGTGGCCCGGTCCTGCTTCTGCCTCTTTCTTGTCATAACGAGAATTCGTGGAATAGCTTCAAAAATGCCGGCCAAATATCCAAATAACTGCCTTTCTTTAACGACAAACGCAAACCAGAAACACTGATAGACCAGTAAAGATGGTAAGAATCTGATCAGCGTTGACGGCGCAAAGTTTTTACAGATGACGTAGATATTATTTCTGGTCGTCAGGCGCACTGTCATCTTGTTTATTTTCGAACCGGTCGTCGCACTTCCGATGTGGAAGACAACTGCTCCTGGCAGATAGCAGCACCGGTAACCGGCTCGCACTGCCCGCATGTTGAAATCGACATCTTCAAGATAGGCGAAAAAGTCTTCGTCAAAAAGCCCCACTTCACTGTAAAGTGAGCGATGGTAGAGCGCCGCTCCAGCGCATGCTCCGAACACCTCCCGTTTCAAGTTGTATTGTGTGGAATCCGGCTCCATGGTACCAAGCCGATACCCCACCCCGCCGCGCATTACTCCGTCACCTGCTCCATCCAGCAGGGTACGGTTGGAAAAAGAGAGCATTTTCAGAGCAAACATCCTTATCCGGGGTTCACGTTCAGCCTGCTGAGCAAGGTGGGCAAGGCAGTTGGGGGCCATCTCGATGTCGTTGTTGAGCAACAGCACCCACTCCCGGCGACCTGCCTCGATTCCCCTGTTGACGGCAAGACTGAAGCCCCTGTTTTTTTTTAGCTCAAGGATTTCGACATCGGGAAATGTGGTACGTAAAAAATCTACCGATTCATCCGTCGATCCGTTATCAACTATATAAACAGTAAAGTCCTGATAATTCTGACTGTAGAGCGACGGCAGGCAAACTTCGAGCATGTGCCTGCCGTTCCAATTGGGAATAACAATATCGATTCCTGTCAGGAAGTCATCAGCCATCGGCTACACTTCAGGTTCCTGCTGCTGAAAACCGTATACTTTTTTAACGTAATAGACAGGCTTTTCCTGTGTTTCGTGGTAGGTTCTGGCCTGCAGTTCTCCGATCAGACCCATCGAGACAAACTGAAGGCCCATAAAAATTAATAATATGGCCAGCAGCAGCAGAGGACGGTCAGAGAGAGGAACATTAAAGAGCTGGCGCTGAATGGTCATGATCAGCGCAATCAGAAATCCTGCCGTCCCTGAGATTACCCCCAGCAGACCGAATATCTGTATCGGTCGCGTGGCATAGCTGAGAAGAAACTTGACGGTGATTAAATCAAGTACTACCCGGATCGTTCGTGAGATGCCATATTTTGATGTACCGAACTGACGCGCCCGGTGATTGACTTTGATTTCCGTGAAAGAAATGCCCATCCCGCTGGCGATGGCCGGAATAAAGCGGTGCATCTCACCGTAAAGACGGATAGCCTTGATCACCTCTTTGCGAAAAGCTTTCAGCGTACAGCCATAGTCATGCAAGGCCACTCCTGTGGTCCAGGATATTATTTTGTTGGCGATGATCGACGGCAGCCGTCTGCTTAAGAACTTATCTTTGCGCTCGTGGCGCCAGCCGGTCACCACGTCGAAACCTTCTTCTATCTTCTCGATAAAGCTCGGAATGTCACCCGGGTCATTCTGCAGATCACCGTCCATGGTGATGATCACATCACCGCTGGAATAATCGAATCCCGCCGACATCGCTGCAGTCTGGCCGAAATTTCTGCGGAACTGCACTACAACTACTTTCGAATCATCCTCTTGTAGGGACTGCAGGATGGCTAGAGAACTGTCCTTACTGCCGTCATCTACGAAGAGGATTTCGTAGGGACGGTCCAGCGACGTCATCACCTGGGTGAGCTCTTCGTAGAGCAGGGTGAGATTTTCTTCTTCGTTAAAAATCGGTATGACTACTGATATTTTCACAAATCCTCCTGGACCTTGGCTGGAGAGGGGCGACCCCCTTTAGGCGGTGCTATCATGATCTCGATATGGTGACACTCCTTTTTCGTGTCCACAGGTTATACAGGAAAAACAGACCGCCAATCAAGGAATAACAGACCGCGGCGGCCATGAAAAAAAGGGCCCGCGATCGGGTGTGCAAATCTCCAATCCCCGCTTGCGAAAAAAATAGACATAACCGTATTCATTCTTTGATCCCCTCTGAAAAGATTCAGAAGAATTAAAACAGGGATCAGTAAATTTCAAATCGATAGCAGACATTTTGTATCAGATCATATTTTATTACAATATGTTAGCAACATTTCTCGACTCAACGTTGGGACAATAATGAGCATATGTGATTAATAATACAAGATATCTTTTTGAAATTATTACTCATGTCTGCGTCTGACCAAAATTGTGTTCAGGCAAAAACTCTACAGTGAATTCTAGAACCTTTTTGTCTTGCTTCGATACATGTGGTCGGTCTATGGACATTCTGCTATAGTGCCGATCCGGAGACAAAAGAATTCGCTGCCGCACTTCAACGAATTCGAAGATCAGCGTAGTCAGGAAATCAGTGTCATGAGTGTCAGACTTGCTGATCTATCATTCACGCTAATCTTGAGCTGCGCAACTTTATCTTTGTGTAGTCTCGAGGCATACACTATTAATAGAAA
>JABDQA010000207.1 GCA_013042475.1 Desulfofustis sp. | reverse complement strand
TTCCCGAGCGACTTGCCTCAGTGTTTCCTGGACGCTTATTCAGGGATCAAGGATTCGATTATGTCATCCCATCCGTTGAGGTCCAGGAACTGACACTTTCAAGACAGATAGTCGCAGAAAGCGATGCTTTCAGCGCAGCAACGATAATACAAATCGAGAACGAATTAAAAAGTGGAACGTTTTCGATTATACCTTTTGAAGCCGACTGGATGTCCCTCAACTACGGATTCATTTTCCTCCGTAATCGTGCGTTATCTCCAGCAGCAATAGAGTATATGGAAATAGTGCGTCAAATCGAGAAGAAAATAAGAATCCGAAACCAGTTAATGTTAAAAAAGTATCAGGCAGCCCCCAAACATTGATCAGGAACTTAATTCCATCTATTAGGAATTAAGTTTGCGAGTTTTAGATTGAAACAGCCAATTTCAGATTAAGATTTCTCCTGATATGTTGCGTCTGGGCGTATACCTGTGAGTTCGGGCATTGTGTCCTTCTTTTTCTTTTGTTGAAAAAACAAGATGTTAATGACTTAAATACAACATTTATACGGGCGTCATTTTATTACGTGGAGTCGGGGAAAAGCTTCAATTGTACTGTCAAAATAACACCACCCCCTGCAGTTGATATCCATAGAAGGAGACGGCATAAGCATGTTCGCTTTCTTGCTAAGACGGCAAACTGATAATGGTATCATTCCAGTGATTTCACTATGTTAAGGGTAATGAAATGGTGATGGCACAGCCCCTTTCTTCATTGTTGGCAGCCAAGACCCTGCCACCCATTGCCGTGACGAATTTCTTAACCAATGCCAGTCCCAAGCCGGTACCGCCCGTTGCTTTGGAGAGGCTATTGTCCACTCGGTAAAAATCATCAAACACCTTGGAAAGCTCCTTTCTCGGAATACCCGGGCCAGTGTCTGAAACGGTTATGTCAACAAATCCGTTTCGAATTTCGGTCCAGAGGGTGATGCGCTTGACTTCACTATCCCTGCCAAATTTCATTGAATTCTCAATGAGGTTCATAAGGACCTGGATGAGAACTTCCCGATCGAAAACGAAATCCTCTACACTGATAGCTTCAATGTCCAGAGAGAACCCCTCCTGCTTCAGGTTTTGTTCCATGGTCGAGGCGATCTCGGAGAAAACCGACGATATTGAATTTTTCTGCATATTGAACTGCCTGGTCTTCTTTTCCAGTTTGGCGAGTTCGAGCACATTGTTAATGAGGATCGATAACCTGCCGCTTTCTCTGGTGAGAACCGCGAGGTAGTCCTGTTCTTTTTCAGGAGATGAGGCGACTCCCTGTTCCAGCATTTCAATATACATGCGAATATTGGTAAGCGGGGTTTTCAACTCATGAGTAATGGAAGAAACGAATTCCGACCGCTTTTCGGACATCGCCACAATTGAGTTGACACTTCGGTAGATGACAAAGAGGCCGGACAGAATTAACAGCGAGAGAAAAAAAATCGCCAGATTAAGTGAACCGCGGGCCCCGGAAACCGGGATTTTGTCAGCCGTGAGGGAAACAGATAGAAAATCGAACGGTTCGAGGAACTGTCTGGAGGCGGAAAACCTGATCGTTTCCACCGACGCCCCGAACTTGAAGCCGCCGCCCTCATCTTCGAGCCCCTCGACCGCCATCGCCAGAGCCGAAAAATCGGACAGAGGCTGATCAGTGAAATAGTGAGCCGCCAGATGTTTCATCAGCGGTTCCACCAAGATGATAAAACCCTGTCTGTACAACTGGCCGTCCATGCTTATCCGCCTGAAGATATATACTTTTTCATCATCAATGATGACGGACTGAAAGGGGGCGACCTCAACTTGAAGCGGTTTTTTCTGTTCAATCACAGCCTTCTGCTCCAGGGCCTCGATATCAGCTTGCGGCATCGAGCCTGTCATATCGGCGGAATCCAGGAGGTCGAGCTTGTCAACGTCGTAGTCACGGCGCCGTTTATCCTGCATGCGTTCCGTTTCAGTGGGAGCCTGCAAAGCCGAAGGAGCACTCCGCATGCTGTCGCCGCGCTGCCTATCTATTGAACTTACCTCTTTTTCACTTGCTATATTGAAGGCCTGTTCCCTGGTGATCTCCTCGACCCGCTGTTGCTTTTTTCCCAGATAGCCGGCCGCTTCAGTTTTGGAGGGGGCGCTTTTGAGGTAGCGCTCCGATAGCGAGCCTTTGCTTCTTGAAGGTGGGGCTGCATCCTGGCCAGTTTCGATCCTGTCCTGCTCCACCGACTTATCTTTACTGGACCGGGCAAAAGAACTGTGGATCGTCAGTTTTTTTTCATTGAACAGATTGTTGACCTCTCTGATCCCGTCCACTTTTTCTTTGAGATTATCCGGAACCCGACCCATATCGGCAATCAACGGGGTCTGGAAAGAACCGTCGGGGTTGTTCTGCAAGTACCCATAGATATACGGATCATAGCTTCCGTCGGCCAGGGACGAAACAGACTGTTCGCCGACCAAGTCACCGGGAACACTGAAATAACCGTACTCGTCCACCTCCCTGCTTTCTTCTTTCTGGATCAGCAAAGCCAAGTCGGCTTCCATCTGGTCGAACATCGCCTCGGCAAAAAAACGCATCTGCGCCTTTTCTTCCTGCCCGAGCCCCATGTAGGTCTGGTAAACGACATAGGCCAGCGGCAGGGATACAGCCAGACAGAAAAAGGCTATGAGGAATTTAAGACGTTTCATGCTCCAGCCTGTAACCTTCTCCACGAATGGTGGTGATAAATTCTCCCTTAAAACCAAGGGACTGTATTTTTTTCCGCAGTTTGAGCATATGAATGTCCACGGTTCTCGTCTCAATGCCTGCGTCGGTGTAGTGCCAGACTTCGGTGAGCAATTCTTTCTTGGCTACAATTCTTTCCTGAAAACGATGGAGATAGACAATGATATCCATTTCCTTGCGGGTGATTGTCGCGGACTTGCCAGAGTATTGAGCGAGCAGGTTCCGGCCGTCGAAAACGACATCGTTGATCGACAGCTGTTCATCTCCTACGGGCTTTCCGCTCCTCCGCAGTATGGCTTCAACCCGAACAGTCAATTCTCGAAGCGAGAACGGTTTGGTGATGTAATCGTCCGCACCCGCCTTGAACCCCTTTACAATATCGTCTTCGGCACCCTTGGCGGTGATCATGATGATCGGCTGATTAGGTTTTTCCGCTCTGGTCTCCCGACAGATCGTAAAGCCGTCCATAGACGGCAGCATGACGTCGAGCAGGACCAGGTCGAAATAAGTGTTGAGCAGCAGCTCAAACCCTTCCCGCCCGTCTTCGACCGCCGTTACAGAGTAGCCGTTGAACACCAGAACGTCACTGAGCCCGTTGCGAATCGCAGGATCGTCCTCGACGATGAGGATATGTGACTTAGTTTCGGCCATATGCGACTCCTCCAAGATGGCATTGGTCTCGCTACTGTTACGAACAGCTTACTCCACAAGGAGGAGCAAACAAAGCAAAACTTATGCAAAAAACAGGTGCTAACCTTTTGCATTTGTTTGAATTGTCCTTTTAACATTTTGGTTCTACCCTGACATAAAGACGGCACACCACCCAAGCTGCCGTACAGCACAAATTCAACGAGAAAGGAGGAGTCATGAAGAAGCTGAAATCAATTATTACCACACGGTTATTTTTCCTCGCACTGGCAGTATCGATTTGTGCCGGAACAACCATGGGCGCATCACCTGCCAGCGCTGCAGAATCTGGTCAGGTGATAAATGTCGATACTAGGCTGGTGCACAACAAAGTGCTCATTGGATCGGACGGCAAGGTTGCGATGGAGATAACGCTCTCTGCCCTCGATCTGCCTGATTATCACCGTATAGCAGAACAGCCCGTCGACCTCATTGTCGTACTGGACAGAAGCGGCTCCATGAGCGGTCAGAAAATCCATGATGCCCGGACGGCCGTGCTGCGGCTTCTCGACAAGCTGACCGGAATCGATCGTTTTTCTCTAATCAGTTACGCAAACAACGTCTATACCCACACTCCTTTGGTGCCGATGAACTACGCCAATACCGATCGGCTCAGGCGCCAAGTCGCCAACCTACGCTCAGGTGGTGGAACCAATCTGGGTGGTGGGCTGCAGCGCGGAGTCAATATGTTCATGTCTTCGTATGACAACGGACGCCAGCGCAAGATAATACTGATCTCGGACGGTTTGGCCAACCAGGGGATAACCGACCCCTACAGGCTCGGTGCGATGGCTTCGAACGGGCCCGAGTATAATTTTTCGGTCAGCAGCGTAGGGGTGGGATATGACTTCAACGAAATACTGATGACCACCATCGCCGACCATGGCGGCGGCAATTACTACTTTCTCGAGAATCCGGAATATTTTGCCGATGTATTCGAAAAAGAATTTAAGACCGCACGCAGAGTGGCAGCCAACGGCATAGAGATAAGAATCAGGCTGCAAAATGGGGTAACCCTGAGCGATGGGGGAGGATATCCCATAAAAATGGATGGAAATACAGCAATCATAAGGCCCGGGGATCTTCTCTCCGGCCAGAAGAGAAGCTTCTTTCTCACCTATCACGTCCCAACCTCTCAAGAGCAGAACGTCAGCCTGGGAGATATGATAATTGACTATCGGCATCAAGGGACGGACCAGCGGGTAGAGAAGAGGGGAGCGCATTCGGTCGCCTGTGTCTCAGATAGTGATGAGGTGCTTGCCGGCATTGACAAAGAGGCGTGGAGCCGTCAGGTGGTGAAGGACGAATACAACAAGATGAAAGAAAAAGTGGCGGACGCCGTAAGATCCGGGAACAAGGATGATGCAATGGAGACCATCAGCGAGTACGAATCGAAAACCCGGGGTCTCAACGAAACGTTAAGTTCAGCAGAGGTTGCGGAAAATCTTGACGAGGATGTTTCGGAGCTCAAGCAGCAGGTCGAGGAAACATTTACCGGAGCCCCGGCCGCAGTCATACAGAAGCAGAAAAAAGAGTCTAAGGCAATGCAGTTTGAGAGTTATCGTATCCGCCGCGATAAAAAGTAGCCGTCTTGAACAAGAAATTGGGGTCAGCCCATGGAAACGATGGGCAGGCCCCAATTTTTAAGCGCAGGCTTTCGTGGCGCACAATTTTTGATTAAAATCAAGGTGTTAATGGCCGAAGTGTAACATCTTATTCTACGGTCTTATGCGTCGTATATTCAGCAAAGAGCGCAGCTGTACAATTCAGCGCCAACCTTATCGCTGTTACTTTTCAGCCTGTAAACAACTTGTTACAATTCCATAGTACTGGATTCATCTAATCGGTGGACAGAAGGTGCTCATGACGGCAGTACCTCTGTGACTACTCGACTCTGATAACCACTAAGGTGATGTCATCCTCAAATTGAGCTCCGCCACGAAAATTTGCCAAGGCATCATCTATGAGTAGCACCATTTCAGCGGCTGGCAGTGAACTATTTTCACGCAAGATCTTCTTGAGCCTTTCTTTTCCGAACATCTCACCCTTTTCATTGCGCATTTCCCATATTCCATCGGTACCAATTAAGATTGTCTGCCCTAGCCCCAGTACCCGTTTCGATTCCTCATACTCGAATGAATAATCGAGGCCCATTGCGAGCCCTCGGCCTTTGAGCTCATCGAACTCATCACTCTCGGGATCGTAGATTATAGCGGGATCGTGGCCGGCCCTGACCCAGCTGATCTCACGCGAGAGTTCTTTGAGTTCACAATAGAAAAACGTCATGAAGTTGCCGGTCTCAGAAGTGTCAAGGCTCAGGTGTTTATTAACATCGTTTATAATGCTCGCCGCCGGACCAGGCATCGAGGAACGCAGCATGACCAATGCTCTGGCCGTGGCCATGAGCAAGGCAGATGAAACACCATGGCCTGAGACATCACCGACAACCACCACCAGTTTATCATCACTGATCTGTAAAAAATCGTAGTAATCTCCACCCGTTTCATCGCAGTATGTACTTTTTCCCGCGATATCAAATCCTTCTAATGCAGGGTTTTTATCCGGCAGAAGACTCTGCTGAACCTCATGAGCCAACCCCAGAGCTCTCCTCATTTTAAGATGTTCATCAAGTTTAGGCATGATGCGGTTGAAAGAGCCGACGATTTGATCTCGTTCATCGTTAAAATTTACATTCAACCGAGCTGAGAAATCTCCTTGTTCGAGCTTCTCGAAGCCTTGTACTATTGATAAGATTGTTTTCGTACTAGCTCGGGATATAAGCAGAGTTGAGATGGCTACTACGATGACGACCAGAAATACGACTGTGATGGAAACGTTTTTTTGTTCTCGCCAATAGTGACTAAAACTTTTACCGACCTTTTGGGGTAATTCCATGACCAGGGACTTCGGTGAGATAATTACAAAAAAGAGACCCGGAAAAATTTCCGCATAAGCCCAAAAAGAATCAACACCCTGGTAAGGCATTTCCAAGTTTCCTACCTTCTCGTGTGCAAAGAGTGGCGGCAATTTTATGAAATCCGGATCCTCTTCAAGCTCTATCATTGCAGTTTCCTCTTCAACAGATCCAGCCTCACCTTGTCTTTGTGATAAGATCCAAAACGGCCCCTCTCTTTCAGATGCGCCGACGAGAAATGACTGCATTTTTTCGGACCATTGCGACGAGATCTGAGATTGTAAAAGGACCTTGGGTATCAGTACGTCAATACCAGCCACACCAGCAAATGAACCATCAGGTTTTGAGATGGGCCCTGATACAGTGAAAGTCAACTGGCTGGTTGTGGCGTCGGCGATAGGCTCCCCCCAGCGAACATGACCGTCTTCGATGTTTTGGGCTTGGGTATACCAGGGGCGTTGACGTGGATCGTACCCCTGCGGGTATCCTCCATGTCCTGGATAAGAGATATGCACTCCACTTTCCAGACTTGCGTAAATCCAGAAAAGCGTGTGACCAAACTCACCGGCAATATCTTTGAGCACCGGGGATATTCCTGCAAAACTTGTAATATTATCATATATGGTAGAACGATCTACGGAAGAGGGGATAAATACATTCGGATGGTTTTTACTGATGTTTTTGGCCACTAGTTTCCCATCTTCTCCAATCATCATGTGGTTCTTGGAGGGTGCCAGATCGTCAGGCGCCGAGGCGGGGTTATCGAAGTCCTCCGCATAATAAATAGGGCTGGAATAAGGCAGAGAATCAGCCAGGATCTTTTCGGCTTCCGAGATGAGTAGGTGAAGTGCAAGTTCAGCAGATAATTTTGATCTGCCGGTAATCATTGCATAATTCTCAGTGGCAGAAACGATTTCTCTTTGCACCGTTTCCGACAACGCCTGCGTGGTTTGGGCGGAAATGGACTC
>JABDQA010000200.1 GCA_013042475.1 Desulfofustis sp. | reverse complement strand
CAACGTTTCAATAAATTGACTATCAGATGATGCCGTCGCACTGTGTAACTTTAGATAAGGCGGTGTGCACAGGTTTACACAAAACCTCGAATCGCACCCTGATGAGAGAATCGGTAATTCATTGCGTGGGGGCATCCGGGCTGGAGACATTAGGTGATGACAGAAAAAAACATACTATTGTCTCTGGACCAACGCCGATTCCGTGACCTCGGAAAAGATGGTCTTCATCTATGGTATCAATGCTAAAAGGCGTGGCTGGTGGGAAGAGGCAACCATCATTGTCTGGGGACCACCGTGAGTCTGGGATGTGAAAACCAAGTGATACAGGATCTTAATAAAGAAACGCAACTTGAAGGAGTGCATATCTCCGCTTGTCGTGCCTGTGCTGACCAGTGGACAAATTCAGCAATATCTAACGGCTTGAATCCGAGGCATTTTGCCAGGCAGTGTTACAGGGGACGATGGAGATGCGATGGTTACCCATAAATATAGCGAGTGCACCAGAAGTGTTTACCGTGCAATTATGGAAAGAACATGTATTTATCGGCGGCCATTGATGATGGGTTTTTTCCTCGCGGTGCTCGCTGCTTTTCTTTTCATTTCCCCAAGCTGGTCGGCTGCAGCCTCTGATCAGGACAACCCAATCGAAATCGGCCACGTCAGCTGGAGTAGAGACTACCAGGGAGCTTTACAGGCCAGCCGGCACTCGGGTAAACCTGTATTTCTGTTTTTTCAAGAGGTTCCTGGTTGTCTCGGTTGTCGGACTTTCGGCAGCCAGGTGCTGACCCACCCGCTGTTGGTCGAAGCTGTCGAGGATGAGTTTATTCCAGTATTGGTTTACAACAACCGGCGCACCGGGATGGATGCCCAACTCCTCAAACAGTATGGTGAACCAAGCTGGAACTATCAGGTTATCCGCTTTGTAGACGCCAACGAGCGGGATCTTATCCCTCGCCGAGACCGGGTTTGGGATATAGGCAGCCTCGCTGCTCGGATGGTGGCGGCGCTCAAGGCAGCAGACCGATCAGTACCGCTATACTTAAGTTCCCTGGCTGTTGAATACGACACCAGCCATTTGCAGACGGCAGTGTTTGGCATGTATTGTTTCTGGACGGGCGAATATGAGCTTGGCTCGATTGCCGGGGTGGTTGCCACCGAAGCTGGATTTTATCGGGGCAGGGAGGTTACCCTGGTGACCTATCACAATGATCAGTTAGCCCTGAAGGTCTTGATTGGGGAGGCGGAAGACCGGCAGTGCGCCCGGACGGTCTACCTAAACGATCACAGCACCGCAGTGCAGAGTCGACTGAAAATAAAGCAATTTGAGCCAAACGAATACCAGCCCGCACCGGCGTCTGATCAGAAGAAACAGCTGCAACAATGGCTCATGGACCATCGGAATCTGTCCCTCACCATGATGCAACTGACTAAACTCAATTCCTTCCTGGCGGGGGATCCCGAGGCGATGCTCCAGTGGCTGAGCCCGCGGCAGCTGGCACAACTTGGGTCACGATGATTAACGCGACCGGCGATTTCTCAATCAGACCCTCCTGCCCATGACCTCATATATCAAACCGGATACCACGATGATTCCTGAATTGGGACGTTTCAGGGAAGGCGGCAGCCGGCCCATGATGGCCATGCTCGAGATCACCAACAGGTGTAACATGAGCTGCCCCGTCTGTTTCACTGATGCGTACCGAAAAGGACCTGACTTGGCCTTTGAAGAGATTGAGCGAAGGCTTGATAAATTGCTCGAGATCGCCGGTCCGATCCCACTGCAAATCAGCGGTGGGGAACCCACCCTGCATCCACAGCTTGGTGATATTATCGCCCTGGCCCGGAGCAGAGGGTTCCGCAATATCGAGCTGGTCACCAATGGAATCGTCATAAGCACCGCTCAGGATTACCTCGATGAGCTGGTCTGCAGGGGGCTCACGGCGGTCTATCTGCAGTTCGATGGTTTAAGTGAGCAGACCTACAAGACCATCCGCGGACAGGATATGAGTCAGGTGAGGCACAAGAGTATAGCAGCCATCCGCCGGGCCAAGATCTGCTGTACTCTGGCCGTCGCAGTGACCCGCGGGGTCAATGATGGCGAACTCGGCGACATCGTCCGCTTCGGGATCGCCAATATCGATACGGTTCGGGCTATCAATTTCCAGTCGGCCACCCCATTTGCCGGGCGCTACGAGGTGAGTTCCCGAGAGCGGAGTTACAGTCTTGATGAGCTGGTTGCCCAGATCGAGGCGCAGTGTGAAATGGATGAAGGCGGTTTTGTTTCAGATCTCTTTGGTCATCCCCAGTGCAATACGATGTCGCTGGTCTACGTGGTAGACGGTCGCCTGAAACCGCTGTTTTCCCATATTTCACCGCAGACCAGGCACAATTTTATAGGTCGGAATCCACGGCAGATCCTGCTCGATCTATTTCGGGGAAAAGAATATTTCTGCCGAAAGTACCTGATCAGTCCCCGGACCTGGAAATTCCTGGCCGAAGCGGTGGATATTTTCGGCACCGAGCATCGCCTGCAGTCCCTCCTGAAGGCCAGACATATTCTTCTTTTTGCAAAGAGCTTCATGGATCGTCCCACCCTCGATCCGTCTCGCCTCAATAAGTGCTGCTACGGCATAGCCACCGACAAGGGGGTGTACTCGTTCTGCGCCTACAATAACCTGCATCGATTCGCTTAAGGTAATGGAAATAGCGATGGACAGATTAGCCACCGCCATACGGCGTCAATCTTTCGTTATCATTCTTATTTTTAGTCTGACGGCCGGCTGTACCTCCATTCGGCCGCCGCTTCATCGCGACGGCGGTGGGGTGGTCTCGATCGAGACGTTCGATTACTCCAGCTATGCACAGCTCCTGGACCGCTACCTGGATGAGCAGGGCCTGGTCGACTACGCTGGCCTGCTGAACAATCCCGATCTTGTCGATCTTTTTTACAAGGAGATCGGCGCCTACAGCCCGGACAGCCATCCCCATCTTTTCAGCGATGATAACGCCCGACTGGCCTATTGGATTAACAGCTACAATTTGACCACCATCAAAGGAGTTCTGCATAGCTACCCGATCAGCAGTGTCGAGGACGTGGCACCGCCGGCGCTGCTCTTTTTCCTTCCGAGAAAAAGCGGATTTTTCTTTTTCCAGCGTTTTACTTACGGCGGGGTCGAAACCAGCCTTTATTACCTTGAGAATAGCGTAATCCGCAAAAGATTTGCGGATCCGCGCTACCATTTTGCGCTCAATTGTGCGTCGAGCAGCTGTCCGCAGCTTCCCCGGATGCCATTTTATCCGGACCGACTTGATGAGCAGCTCGAGAGAGAGTCTAAAAAGTTTATCAATTCGGTGGCCAATGTCCGCTATGACGCGGAGCAGAAGACGCTCTATCTCTCTGCTATTTTTAGTTGGTATGAAGAAGATTTCCTCAACTGGCTCGATCTTACCTCGCCCGGACAGGACCTGACTATCGTCGATTATCTTCTGGGCTACCTTGACGAACAAACCGCTGCTTATCTCAGAAAGGACCGCGATACTCTGAAAATCGACTATCTGGTTTACGACTGGGGGCTAAATGATCAGCGAGGTCGACCCTCCGGGACTTCGAACTAAGAGGTATAGATGTCGAGGCCGCATAAGACCGGTACCAATTATCCCTTGAAGCCGTTGTCCAGGTGCGAACCGTCGCAGATTGGCTTCTTCTTCGATCCGCCGCAGCGGCAAAGGACGTAGTGATCGGCCATCGGCAGCAGCTTATCCGAGTCCTGGTCATCAATGAGGGTGATCTTGCCCTCAATGTTATAAGGACCGTCCTCTTCGACAACGACCTGCTCAACCCCGTCAAAATAATCCTGGTGGTGGACGTCATCGATGATGTAGCTCAGTGCGCCGGAGGGGCATTTGCGGATCGTCCTAATGATCTCCTCGACGGGTGCCGCATCGGGTTCGTACTTGGGGGCGTCATGGGTGCCGAACACGGGTTCGAGTTCCCCACAGTAGCCGGCGCCCATGCAGAGATAGCGGTCGAAGACGATGGTGATCTTTTCACCGCGGTAATATTCAAGCGCTTGCTTATCGGAATCTTCTCTGCTGCCGTCGAAGTTGATGGTTGCATGGGTGCCGTCGCACAATGGTTTGTACTTGGACTCGCCACAACGGCACAGAGAGGTCACCCGTTCCATTTTGGCCGGTTCACTGTCTTTGCCGATCATTTTGCAGTCGACCGCCATGAGAGGGCTGTATTTACTTAGAATAATTTGACTTTTAGGCATACCATCCTCCTCGATAGAGTGTCTGGGGATTTGTTGCATTTGGACTGCTGGCCGCTCGCCTTACCAGTCAAGAGCGATCGGATTAGATCGAACAGTCCAGGCCAGAATACCCTAAATCACGCTTATTTTCTAGCTTACTCAGACGACCCGATATAGAAAGTCTAAACGGGTAGGGTAGAATATCCAGGCCGACACTCTCCTTAAAAAGTAGTGGTGCCTGTGCAGGTGAGGAGATAGAGTACTATAGTTGTAGTGTTTGCACGCACCATTCCAGGGAAGATAGACGACTCTGTAAAAAGACCACCAGCGGAGGAGAAGATGGCAACCGTATGGCATCCAGGGGAATTGTTGAGTTGCTCAAGTGCTTATTGGCGCGGCTGTGCCCTGCAGTCTGCTGTACGCCTTGGAGTCTTTACCGAACTTGCAGCCGGCTCCTGCAGCGCCGCAGAACTTGCTGAAAAAATCGGCAGTGAGGCCAGAGCCACCGGCTTGCTGATGGATGGACTGTCGGCCATGGGGTTGTTGCTGAAAAAGGACGATACCTACCAAAACTGTTCTGCAGCTGAGCGCTTTTTGGTTGATTCCTCACCTCACTATATGGGCCACATTATCCTCCATCACCACCATCTGGTCGATGGCTGGGCGCAGCTTGATCATTCGGTCCGAACCGGAGGTCCAGTGCAAAGGCGCTCCTATGGAGCTGAGATAGAAAGGGAAAGCTTCATCATGGGGATGTTCAACTTGTCCATGCAGATCGCTCCCCAGATAGCCGAGCAGGTTGACCTCGGGGGCAGAGCGCGGTTGCTCGATCTCGGTGGTGGTCCGGGTACCCATGCCATCCATTTCTGCAAGAACAATCCTGGTCTGCGAGCCCTTATTTTCGACAGAGCCACCACTGAACCGTTCGCCCGCCGGACCGTGGCCAGGTTCGAGCTCGAAGAGCGCATCGATTTTGTTGGCGGAGATTTCAAAATCGATCCCATCCCAGGCGGACCATACGATGTGGCCTGGTTGTCACATATTCTGCACAGTAACACCGCGGAGGAGTGTTACGAGATTATTGAAAAATCCGTCGCGGCCATGGAAACAGGGGGCTTGATTCTGGTCCATGACTTTATTCTGAACAACAACAAAGACGGCCCTGAGTTCCCGGCGCTGTTTTCTCTCAATATGCTGTTGGCCGGCAACGGTGGCCGTGCCTATGCGCAGGAGGAAATCTGTGATATGCTCAGAAGTGCCGGAGTGACGGAGCTGCGACACCACCCATTCAGGGCCAAGAACGATTCATCGATAATCTATGGTATTGCTGGATAAACAGCTGCTCATGTCGCACCCGTATGTGGGGGTGATAACGTTAACTGGAGATTGATAATGTCAGATGACAGTTTCTATATCAGGGCGGCACGGGAAGCGCTGCAAAAAGACGGCGCCTGCCGCCAGGAATCGTTGTGGCGTGAAGCCCAGGAGCGTGCCGGCAAAAATCGATTCGAAGTGGTAAACAACTACGTGAACCTGCGGGTTGCACAATTGCGTGATGAGCCGCAGAGTTCTGACCCTGCAGCGAGCGAGCCGGCCTTGACCTCGGTGGGCAGCCACCCTGACTTTGTCAGTGTGGCCAAGTATTGCGCCAAGAATAACGTCGATGCGAGGCATGTGATTCAGTCCATTATTGACGGTCACTACATAGGCCGTGAGGTCGGCGGAGAGTGGTTTATCTATATCGGCAAGAGCAAGTTTGGAACCTTTGAGGAGAAAAAGAAATCGTTTTTCTTCGACAACGCCAACGCGTTGGCAGAATCCGGGCACACTTCTGATGAACCGGACAAGGTCATTAACCTGGACCGCAAAACCGAGTAGCCGGGATCCTGCCTTTATAGGTTTTTAATTACTCTTGTTGTCCATCTTCGCTGGGCTGGGGCCACTGCGGGCCGATGCCGACTCGGTGTCCGAATCGGTTGCCCATGCCGCACCTGAAGCCGCGTCCTCGACCACGGCCTCTTCCCTGATCGCAGCCGTCAAACTCTTTCTGCATTTTGCCGGAACGGGCAGCACGGCACATACCCTGAGCTTTTCCGCTCATGGGCCCGTCTCCCCGGGGACCGGTTTGATCAAATCCAGGCATACGTTTCACCTCCTTTGTTTTCTGTGGGTTACCCTAAAGTTAAGGTTCATTTTCTGCCGAACCCCTTACCTGGTCCACCTCCGCGTCGTCCGTGCCGCTTTCTGCGGCCCGGCCCGCGCACTTCGTAGCTGCCGCCTTCTATTCTCAGGACCTTACCAGTAACCATGGCATCGGCGACGATACTCCGTCCCCGGGCCAGGAGTCTTCCGAAAGTGTGACGGGAAACGCCCATCAGAGCCGCGCCATTTTCCTGATCGAGGTGCTCGAAGTCGCTCAACCGGATTGCTTCGAATTCGTCGACGCTCAAGACAGCCTTCCCGGTGACATTGACTCCCTGGGGTACGAATGACGTAATGGTTGGGTAGGCCGAGACCATTCTGGGTTTTCTGGGGCGAACCATATTTCCTCCTTTATGCTCATTTGAGCATAATATAAACAGATCATATAAATAAGTCAAGAAGAATTATGCTCAAATGTACACTAATGATATGGGGTGGCGCGGGATTTACTATGATGTGTTTTCGTGAATCAAGGAGGGTGCGGGGAGCCCCAGCGCTTCTGCGATTCGACTAATCGTCCGGGGTGCCGACCCCTCGAAGTGATTGTTGACATACAGAAAGGTCTCAACCTCTCTGGCAGCCAATTCGCCAAGCATGGTTTTCAACTGGTCAATATCCTTGTCTTTAG
>JABDQA010000068.1 GCA_013042475.1 Desulfofustis sp. | reverse complement strand
GTATCAAGGACATCATTGAAGTAAAGATCGGTTATGACGGCATCGTGCTGGCCAATTCCAAGAAAGCCGACCCGATGCAGCTGACCCGCAAGGATATCTTCCTTGCCCTGGCCAAGGATGTGCCGATGGACGGCAAACTGGTGCCCAATCCCTACATGACCTGGAAAGACGTCAATTCGGCCCTGCCGGCCACCAAGATTGAAGTGCTAGGCCCTCCTCCGACCTCAGGTACCCGGGACGCCTTCGTTGAACTGGTCATGGAAGAAGGTGTCGAAGAAGTCGATATGTCCGGTATCAGCGACGAGGTTAAGGAAAAATTTGAGCCAGGCGCACTGCGCGAAGACGGTGCCTACGTCGAAGCTGGTGAGAACGACAACCTGATCGTTCAAAAGCTGCAGGCCAATCCCGACGCCCTGGGTATTTTCGGCTTCTCCTTCCTCGATCAGAACGCTGATGTGATTCAGGGCTCCATAATCGAAGGTGAAGCCCCGACCTTTGAGAACATCGCCGCCGGTAAATACCCGGTTTCCCGTCCGCTGTTCTTCTACGTGAAAAAAGCCCATATCGGCACCATTCCCGGTATGGCCGAATACCTGGCCGAGTTCGCCAACGAAAAAGCCTGGGGACCCGAAGGATACCTGGCTGACAAGGGTATGATTCCGATGCCCGATGCAGAGCGCGCACAGTTTGCTGATGACGTCAAGAATATGAAGCCGATGGCCATGAAGTAAGGCGCCATTTCTTGATCAGTATATACCCCGGACCGTGTTTCCCGCGTGACATGTGCACCCGGGAAGCGCGGTTTACCCAACTGAGTTATTCACTAAATGGCAAGAGATATGGACACTGTGGCAGAAATCATCCAACCGGCAATGCCGATCGCTGAGAGTCAGAACGCGGTGGAAGAGAACGCAATAGAGGCCGATGTCAAGGGAACGGTCGGCAACCCTTTTGTCGACACCCCCCGCATGACCTGTCGGGACGTCTACGTCTATTACGGTGATTCCTGCGCCATTAAAAATGCCAGTGTCGATGTGGCCTGCAACGAGGTTCTGGCCATGATCGGCCCCTCAGGCTGCGGCAAGTCGACCTTTCTACGCTGTCTGAACCGCATGAACGACACCGTTCCCGGCTGCCGGGTCGAGGGGGAGATCACCCTGGACACCACCGATATCTATCACCCCAGTGTCGATGTGGTGCCGCTGCGAGCACGTGTCGGCATGGTCTTTCAGAAACCCAACCCGTTTCCCAAATCGATCTATGACAACATTGCCTATGGCCCCAAAATTCACGGTCTCACCGCCAGCAAGGGAGAACTTGACGAAGTCGTGGAGACCTCCCTGATCAAGGCGGGGCTCTGGGACGAAGTCAAGGACCGCCTCGCCGAGCCCGGCACCGGTCTGTCCGGCGGGCAGCAGCAGCGGCTCTGCATCGCCCGGGCGATTGCCGTGAGTCCCGAAGTCATCCTCATGGATGAGCCCTGTTCCGCGCTCGATCCCATTGCCACCGCAAAAATCGAAGAACTGATCGCCGAGCTCAAGACCCAGTTTTCCATCGTCATCGTAACCCACGCCATGCAACAGGCGGCCAGGGTGTCCCAGCGGACCGCCTATTTTCATCTCGGCAACCTGGTGGAGGTGGGGGCCACCGATCAGATCTTTACCAATCCGGGTCACCGTCTTACTGAAGATTATATCACCGGCCGCTTCGGATAATTCTGACGCCTCGGGGCACACGAGAAGTACGCACCTTTGACGCCCCTCATCCATCAAGTGGCGAATCTGCTGCCACCCCACGAGCCTCCTGGGGTTCTAGATTAATCCTGGTGGTTGAATTCCCTGCTGATACGCTGCCACTGCTCGCCTATCCTTTCACCGCTCGCCACGATCCTGCCAATCATTTCACGTTGTTCGGCAGATAGTTCTTCACTTCCAGATTCAAGCAGCAGCTGCGCATAATTGATAACGGCATTGAGATTGTTGGTTGTCTCGTTGACTGTTTCGGAAAGCAGATCATGATCGGCGCCGACATGCGGTGCCTTACCCTGGCCTGAAGACCTTCTTTCTGCCAGCATCCTGTTGACCGAGACAACCAGTCCCTGCAGTTCCCGGCCGGCCTCGGGGGGGCAGGAGAAGCCTTGGTCCAGATCGACGTCATCGGCCTCTACCTGACGTGACAAGTCCAAAAGCGGCCGCACACCGCGTCTGTAGAGAGCGATCAGTACAAAACTGGCGCAGCTGATCAGAATGCCCATGGTGCCGATCACACTGAGTTGAAAACCGATGACCGAATCCCTGATATGGGCCGTGATAATGCGGTCCACCTTGATCAGGTTTTCCCCTATCCTGCGCATCTCCCGCTGCAGCTCGAGCGCAGCCGCTTTCTTTGGTTCGGCGACCTCCAGACGGCGCAGCCCTATGACCAGACTGCTCAGATCTATGGTATCGGCCATCGCCAGTTTGTACTGGGCGGGAATCATCTGGTAATCGTACAGTTTCGATACCAGCGTGTTGAGTTGCTCCAGGTCGGGAATAATGGCTTTCAGTTCCCCGTAATTGGCGCTGATCAGCGCTTCGGTCATCTGCTCCCGCATGGTACTGAAGCCAAAAAGAGTGCGCTCGCTGAGACTGCTGATCTCGGTGTACTGAGCGTTAACTCTGTACTGGCGCACTCCCAGAATGATGACCAGAAACAGTGACAGGCCAACAATAAGAAAACTGAGGTAAAGAAGGGAATTGACAGACTTGAACATGGTGGGTTTCAGTTCTCGACTGCACCAGCTTCACAATTGTCGACGGGGTAATCTTCCATTTGGAATTCGTATTTCTTTTTTACTGAACAAGAATAGATTATATCGAACTCCTCGCCGTCAACCGTCTCCACCTGCATGAGAATGTCAGCCAGTACCGAGAGGAAGAGCCGTTCATTACTCAGGATGGCAACCGCTTCTGAATAACACTCTGCCAGAAGATTTCTTATCTCTCTATCCACCTGATTTTCTGCGCGGGGACTCATGGACAGGCGGCGATTGGTCGGCCCCAGAAAATCTCCATCGTCGACCACATATACCTGGGGTCCGAGGCCATCGCTCATGCCCCATTTGCAGACCATGTTGGTTGCCAGGTCAGTGGCCTGCTGGATGTCGGACTGTCCACCGGTGGTTTTGATGCCGAACACCAACTCCTCCGCTGCCCGGCCGCCCATCAGGGTGGTAATCCGGTTTTTGAGATACTGTTTCGAATAAGCCTGGCGCTCGTTAATTGGTAGCTGTTGGGTCTGTCCGAGCGCCCGGCCCCGGGGGATAATAGTAATCTTGTGCACCGGATCGCTGTCGGGCAGCATTTTGGCAACAATTGCGTGGCCGGCTTCGTGGAAGGCGAGAATACGCTTGTCACGTTCGGTGATCACCATTCCCTTGCGCTCGACGCCAAGTAGAATCCTGTCGTGGGCCAGGTCAAAATCACCCTGGTCGACCTCCTGCTTCCCCTGGCGCGCAGCGAGCAATGCCGCCTCGTTGACAAGACTGGCCAATTCGGCACCGGTAAAACCCGAAGTCATCACGGCGATGTCTTCGAGCTCCACATCTGGACTGACCCTCACTTTTCGGCAATGAACATCGAGGATTTTTCGCCTGCCTTTGATATCCGGCGGTACAATGGTGATCTGCCGGTCGAATCGCCCCGATCTTTTGAGCGCTGGATCGAGAATGTCGGGACGGTTGGTAGCCGCCAGCACGACGATATTATCCGTTGGACTGAAGCCATCCATTTCGACGAGCAGCGCATTGAGTGTCTGCCCCCGTTCGTCGCTGCCCTCGGACGAGGATGATTTCCTGGAAGCCCCGACCGCATCGATCTCATCGATGAAGACAAGACACGGCGTATTTTTCTTGGCTTCGCCGAACAGGTCCCGCACCCGCTGGGCGCCAACACCGACGAACATCTCCACGAAATCGGATCCGCTGAAGGAGTAGAACGGCACCCCGGCCTCTCCGGCGATTGCCCTGGCCAGCAATGTTTTCCCTGTACCTGGCGGTCCCTGCAGCAGGACTCCTTTGGGCGTGGTCGCTCCTATTTCGTTGTAGAGTTCGGGATCCTTCAGGAAGCCGACGATCTCCAGGAGCTCCTCTTTCGCTTCAGGTATGCCGGCCACATCATCGAAGGTTACCTGCTGCTGTCCTTCGACCCCGGGCGATATCAGCTTTTCATTGGCAAAGACCGAAGCCGGTGTGGCTGGTTTAATGCGTAGGGAGAGCCAGGATACCAGCAGCAGCGACACCGCGAAAACAATGCCAATGCCAAAAAATAGAAGCTCGGTGTAGTCTTTGCGATATGAGACTCTGATGGAGCCGGCGTGCCAGTTTGAGACCAGGTAAGCCGGTTCCTGTACCACTGTCATGTACTGGCTGCCATCTTCCGTGGTCACCTGCACCACGTCATCCTTGACCACCAGCTCGGTCACCCGCTTCTGATCGATGTCGTTGAGCAGATCGGAGAAATCCTTCTGCGGCAGCCTGGTCTCGAGATGATAAATCATCCCGCCGACAAAGAAGAGAAAGCAGAAGATAAAATAAATCAGCAGATTTCTGACCAGTGTCGCCATAGTCAACGAGCAGCGCTCCAAGCCCGACTGTCGCACTGTTGCACG
>JABDQA010000199.1 GCA_013042475.1 Desulfofustis sp. | reverse complement strand
CACTTGAAACGAGTGGTCTGGCTGGAAGCAGCCTTGAAATAGAGATTACCGAGAACCTGATTATGCAGGACACCCATGAACCTCTTGAAATCCTCAATGAGCTGCTTGACAGAGACATAACCCTGTCGCTGGATGATTTCGGTACCGGTTATTCTTCCTTGAGCTATTTAAAGCAGTTTCCGCTGCAGGTCTTAAAAATAGATCGCAGCTTCATCAGCGACATGATGGAGAATCAATACAATATGTCACTTGTCGACGCGATCATTGCCATGGCCCAGATTCTGGATCTAAAGCTGGTCGCCGAAGGTGTGGAAACCGTGGAGCAGTTCGAATTTCTGAAATCCAGAAAGGTCGAAGTCGTGCAGGGATACCTTTTCAGTCCGGCGCTTCCCGCAGAAAAATTCCGGGAATACATCGACATGGTGCAATCGCGCTGAAGGACAAGCTGATACGTCCTCTTAATCAAGCTGTCACAGGGAGCAGCGCAGGAGACGAAACCGAGAAATCAGGATCGTTTCTTGAACCGGTCGGTGACCACTACTTCACCCTTGGACGGCTCCTGGAGGGAACGTTTGGTGTCGGGATCTTCGGTAAATTCCTCAATCAATGATACTGATTGAAACGGCAGCATCAGTTGCCGGACATCTGAAAAGTTCTTTCTTATTTCATCGTCTGCCGGGTTTATTAGAACTCCATCATCCACCGGCAGGACGAGATCCTTGATGGAAACGAAATAGGGATGGGTCATATCCAGGCTGCGGGCCTTGAGTTCGTACTCTTTCTCCTTCCAGGTGAAGTGGACGCGAAAAATGTTCATTGTCGATGTCTGCCGTTAGGCTATAGTGAATATATCAATCGGTGAATATCTGATCATCGTAAATCATGAGTAACTATTCACTACCCCCATTCCCTTGTCAACTGATGGTTGATTCCAATCAGTCCGATCGGTAGTCGCCAGGGGAGGGGGATGCGGCGCAGAATGTTCAGGTCACCTTTCCGTCAGGGAGGTCTTTATGGCTATTGTAAGTGAAGAGTTCGGCAGGTTCAAAGACAGAACAATTCACCTCTACACCATGTCCAATACGGCTGGCGTGAAGGTGAGTGTGACCAATTACGGCGGCATAATGACCTCGGTGAAAGTACCGGATCGAGACGGACAGATTGCCGATGTGGTGCTCGGCTATGATACCTTGCAGGAATATACTGAGGATTCCATCTACATCGGCAGTGTGGTGGGGCGTTACGCAAACCGCATAAAAGGGGGTATGCTGAAATTGGGCCAATCGACGTATCAATTGAGTTGCAACAGGCCCGGGATCCATCTGCACGGCGGCAACCAGGGTTTCAACAAGAAAATCTGGGAGCCACAAGTAATTCAGAACGAGGGCGCCCCCGGGCTGCGTCTCTTCCTGGACAGTCCTGATGGAGATGAAGGTTATCCTGGCAACCTGCGGACACGGGTCAGCTATGCGTTGACCGAGGACAGCAGTTTGATCATCGAGTATGAGGCCGAGACCGATAAGCCCACTGTGGTCAACCTGACTCAGCACAGTTACTTCAACCTCGCAGGTCAGGGAGATATTACCAATCATCTCATCCAGATCAATGGTTCTGAATATACGCCGGTGGGCCCCGATCTCATTCCCACAGGTGAATTGGCAGAGGTCCAGGGGAGTCCGTTTGACTTCAGGAGGCTACGACGCATTTCTGAAGCAATGGCCGAAGAGGATAAGCGTAAAAAAGCGGGTGATGGGTTTGACCACAACTACGTGCTTGACACCCGTGGGGACATAAAGAAAATCGCCGCCTATCTCTATCACGAGAAGTCGGGCAGGATCATGGCTGTCTACACGACGAAGCCGGGAATGCAGTTTTATAGCGGCAACTACCTGGATGGCCGGTGGAAAGGACGGGGCGGAGTCGGTTTTTTCAAACATGCGGCCCTTTGCCTTGAAACCCAGTATTATCCTGACAGTCCGAACCATCCGCTCTTTCCTTCACCACTGCTTCTACCAGGAGATATCTATCGTCATACGACAATCTACCGTTTCGGCCTGCGGAGTAAGTAGTTTAATCAGCCCAATTTCTTGAAGGTAATCGGTGATCGAGAGCCTGCCCTTGCCTGATCGGAGAGAATGAATATCGTCTGGTGGCAATGAAAATTAGCAATAAATCATCCATACCGACCACGATTGCCCTGATCGTGCTGGCCCTGACCCCCCTAATTTTTTATTTTTCCGGCTGCGTTGCGGTGCCTGACCAACCGGTTGTGGCGAGCGGCAGCATGGATAAAGAATTGGACCGTCAATCGCCTTCCTGCGGGTCAATCTTGGATCCTTCAGAAAAGAGGAAGGAAACGGGGGGCATCGATCCCTCCTCTTTTGCCGTGCTGAGCTGGAATTCCCATCGTGGCGGCCACAAGGACTGGAACAGGGATCTCATTGCCCTGGGCAGCGACGCGGATATCATTCTGCTCCAGGAAGCGGCTCTTGAACCGGTGTTGGATACTCAGCTTGACATCGCCGCAAATCAATGGCTTATGGCAACCGCTTTTCACCTTGACGACAGGGAAATCGGGGTCATGTCGGCTGCCCGTGTGGCTCCGCAGGCCTATTGTGTAGCCAGGGAACCTGAGCCGCTATTCAAAATCCCTAAAATCGGGTTGGCAGCTGCCTATCGATTCGCAGGACTGGAGAGGTCTCTGCTGGTGGTGAACATTCATATCGTCAACTACACCATCGATGTTGACGCAGTTCAGCGTCAGATCGGCGCCCTCGAGCAGATAGTCAGGACTCACGAGGGCCCGGTCATCGTGGCCGGCGATTTCAATACCTGGAACAATGAGCGGGAAGATCTGGTGTTGCAGAAAATGAACGAGCTGGGAATGAGTTCCGTATCATTTGAACCTGACCATCGGGTGAGTTTCTTCAACCACAAGGTCGACGGAGTTTTCTACCGGGGATTGGAGGTGACAAAGTCCCTGTCACATCAGGTCGAGAGTTCCGATCATAATCCCCTGGAAGTGCATTTCAGGCTGTACGGGGGGTAGACAGGGTGAAGCTGAGCTTAATTGCCCTGGTGGCGGTTGCCGGCTTCACTGCACTGCCTGCAGTCGGAGCGGACAGGGACTGGCAGGTGGAGGTGGCCCATCTCCTCGACTATATCGCCCGATCAAACTGCAGTTTCATCCGCAACGATAAGATCTATGACGCCGTCCAGGCTCGCGATCACATCAGCATAAAGTATGAGCATGTGAAGAACCGGATCTCCTCAGCCGAGCAGTTTATCACCTATGCGGCAAGCAGGAGTTCGATGACCGGGAAGAAGTATAAGGTAACCTGCGGGAAGACAACAATGTTGTCCAATCAGTGGTTGGAAGAAGAGCTGCGTAATTATCGAGAAGTCCGCTGAGCTCCCAACCATTTTCCAGTGTGAGCCTGCCATCAATGAATTAGCCTGTGGGCAGGGTCAGAACCGGGGCCAGCCCCTCGCCTCCACCTTCCGCGAGACTCAGGAGAAAGAGCAGAAACGAAAACATTCGTTTGGACCGGAAGTCGGTGTCTTCGATATAGAACCAGTAATCCCTGTACTTTACCGCAAGGAAAGAGTCCTCGGGTTTGTTCTGATCGCTTTTGACAAAGACCCTCGAGCGAACCTCTTCATAGCTTGACGCCTTGTCAATAACTCCCGGGCTGGCTCGATTCTCTCTCACATGCTGCTCGGGGATATGCACGAATTGTGACAGCTCTGCGATAATGTCGAACATTGACCTGGTCAGCATGGCGATCTCCCGATCATCGGAAGCGGCTGATCCGTAGACCAGACGATATTCGTTGGCATTCGAGTCGAGGCCAAGCAGTTCGGTAATCCTCAGGCTGCTGTCTTTTACTTCGTCGTTTAAATTCTGACGGAAGAAGATAATTGTCTTTTCGCCCTCCCGCTCGACCAAGCGGCTGCCCAGACCGCCAGTCCTCTGCAACGTTGTCAAAATTTCCAGAAGCTCCTCGAATCCTTCGTCGGCTTCATGCGTACTGAGCCTATTCTCACTGCTGTTGTAGAGATCGTTGATGGCGGTGAGACAGACGCGTAGCAGAAAGTCGGCGTTCCAGCCCGACTGGATCAGCAGAAACAGTGCATGCGGAGGGATAGGGGTAAGAAGACTCTTGTAGAATTTCTCACCAATAAGCGGGCTGTAGGTGATGGTGGGGCGGTCAGAATATTTACCTGTGCCGCCCAACTCGAGACCGTCCCCTAGCAAATCCCCGGATCGTAAACCGGCGACCGCTTGAAGTTCACGTTCGAGAATATACTGGTTGACCACCGATCCGACCTCGAGAAATACCGGCGTGTCGCCGTAGCGAATTTTAATAATGTTGAGCAGCATCATCTCTTTCCACGACTCGGCAATGGCAGAGGAATACTCAAAACGATCCCGTTCTATCGTCGAGGGGCCTATGCTGGCGCAACCGTTTATCAGGACCATTGCGATCAGGCTTATAATCCACGTTTTTTTCATCTGGATTGACAATTTAAAATATCAACAGTTGTGATGCTTTGTTTTCCACATTAACCATTTCAGCCTGATTTTCATAACATGCTGACGGCAAAATAATATGTACCATAATTAGTCACTGCCTTTTAAGTGGGGTAGGGGAAGCCTGTCAAGGAACTATAGCTGCACATTAGAGTGTGAACAGTTCTTTACCTTATGCGGGAGAGTGGAGATGAAAAAATATGGTTCATTTTTGCTGGCGGAGGTTATCTCAGTGACAACGTGCCATTGATTTTTTATTTGGTTGCCGGGCAGCGCGAGAAGCTTATTTTAGTTATTACCGTTTCTGGACCATAAAAGAGGGCTCTCCAATGAAACTGTTTCTGAAAATTATTGGTTATACGTTCGCGGGCATTGTCGGACTGTTGGTAATTGCTTTCATTGCCCTACAATTGATCAGCGACGAGCAATACAAGAAATGGCTCACCGGGGCTGCAGAATCTGTCACCGGCCGTACATTGGCGATCGACGGCGAGCTTGATGTGCAGATAGGCCCGACACTTGGCCTCACCGCTCGAGATGTCCGCTTTGCCAATGCCGAATGGGGTAGCCGGGAAGATATGGTGAGAGCCGACCGCCTGTTGGCGCAGCTGCATGTCCTTTCTCTTTTCAAGAGAGTGCTTGATGTCACCCTGGAGCTCGATGGGCCCGACATATTGGTGGAGACCGATGGTGACGGCACCGGTAACTGGGTATTTGGCACTGGTGCACCGCAACAGGAGCTACCCGAAGCCGAACAGGAACCCACACCGCCCGAGGAGAAGAGCTCCCTCGGCCTGCCGTTAAAGCCTTTTATTCGAAATTTTCAAATAAATGATCTTGTCTTCGTTTATGCTGATGCCACAACTGACACGCAGGTGGAAGCAACTGTGGAGAAGCTCCGGCTCTTCGTCGATGGCATTGATCTACCATTTGATCTTGTGGCAACCTACCAAGGTGCACCGATCGAGCTTGGCGGCTCGCTTGGCGATATAGAGCAGTGGTATGCCAATGAACCGACGCAAATTTCACTGCAGGGCAGGTTGAATGAGGCCGATCTCCGTCTCCAAGGCTTGGCCGGCCCCATGCTGCCAGAGCCCAA
>JABDQA010000198.1 GCA_013042475.1 Desulfofustis sp. | reverse complement strand
GCACAGCCGAGTTCCTCAAATTGGGAAGTGCTTCCGAAGGTAAGTTTGATGGCCGGCATTTGTTGAGCAATCGTACCGGCCTGATCATGAAAACCTTCAGTCGGTCGTGAGAGACATTTGGTGAGTTCTTCAACTGCTTGTTCGGTGGACAGAGGATCAAGAGTCAAGCCGGCACCAGTATGAAAATCCGGATAGACCATCAATGCCGGAGCGACAGCCGTATCATTTAATAGCGCAGGCTCTAGAATGAGACGAAGCAATCTCTGTCCACGGAGACATGATTCAACCCTTCGGCCCAGGAGGCTGGTTACTTGATGTAGGTATTCAGAGTCGATGGCGGGAGGTAATTTCAGGTAATGCCACTCTGTAGTGTCTTCATCTTTATATGCGCACAGATCGGTGAGGAACCGCCATTTCTGAGAAATTAGAAATGGTAATAGTCTGCTTCTGCCAATAGACCATTGACCAGGGAACAAAATGACTTGTTCTCCAGCTGACAGAGCCGCGCCTGTAACCAGTATTCCCGTTTCAAGCGACTTGGCAATTTCATCCTGAATAAAAAATGGCAGTTTATCTAGTACTGGCTTGGCTCCCTCGATGGGTGCTGATTCACCTGACTCCGACAAGAAGCGGTACGAATCCGTTTTGCCTTCCCGAATTATTTCGACGGCTTTTTCGTTGCGGGCCGGCTCAGTAGGCTGAATCTCTCGAAACAACAAATTCACAGCTTCAGCCAACTCATCTGGAAAAGAGAGACAGAAATATGTGTGCGCAAATTTAAAACCGTAGTCCTGCATGTCAGAGAGTCATCTAGCTCAATTAGCTGGTTGTGTCTTTGTTGCGTAGATAGAACGGAAAATAATCCTAAACACTTTCAAAACGCAAATTAATAAGCTACGGGATTGGCAACTTCTTCTTGATTTTGTGTATCTGGTTGAATTTTGAATTTTGAGATCGAAGTTTTTTAATTGAGCACGGCAAGCTGGTCTCGCCATTTAATCAGTTTAGGATGATCGGAAAAAGTCATGTGGTCGGCATGCAATCGAACATGGATCAACCAGTCGGCCAGGCGGGCCTCGATCTTAGTATTGTGGGTGCGAATCTCCTCGTACAACTCCAGAGCGTTTTTGACAGACCTTGATATCACTGATCTTTTTGTAATAAGACTGCGCATCATGTGGGGATTGCGAGTTTAGAGTTCACAAGCTGAAAACAGAGACTGGAATCTCTGCCCTAAAGTTAGGTTCGTTTTTCACTTTATTTCAATTAATTATGACGTTATGTTGAGATACATCCCATATCTTGGGAATAGTTTCGCTTGATGTATTTACCTGTCCAGAAACTGGACAATTGAACATTATTGCAGTGGTTTGTGGGGGGCCTCCCACAACCAACTTCTCTGAAAACGCTGGCAAGCACGCCATTTCTTTGCCGTACACGAGTTCATGCGCATCGTCACTGAACAGAACATCGCCAAGGTCAATTTTTTTCTCGCTGTGGTGGTGATCAGCCTCATTATTTTGGGGGTGGGAATCTATTTCGTGGTCACCAAGTATGAGCTTTCAGCAAGGGCACTCGGGCGCTTTGAGACGATGCTGATAGAACGGCAGAAGCAGGAACTGCAGTTCGATGTGGAAAGGCTGCTGGTGCGAATCGAGGCGCTCAGCAGATCGCTTCAGGAAAATCAGACAGATCAGGCCCAGAGCTCTGCTGAAGAAGAGCAGAGGATCGACGGATCGAAGGTAAAGCTGCTCCAGCAGATGGTGATCGATGAACTTGGCTGGGCCGATGATCTTGGCTCCGATACCTTCTTCATTTACAAGCTGCACGATATGTCCGGCGGCGACAATTTTGCCACCATGTTGTTCAATCCCGCCCGCCCGGATCTGGTAGGCCAGCAGCTGTCCACCGATTTTCCGGATGCAAAGGGCCTCGATTTTAGAAAAGTGTTCATGAAGGACATTCGCGACCGTGGCGAATCTTTTGTCTCCTATTGGTACAACAAATCCCCCGCTGATGGTTCTGAAGGAGATGAGACCGGTAGAAAGATGGCCTATTTCAAGCTCGATCCAGAGTGGAACTGGATAGTTGCCAAGAGTGTATACCTAAACTCGATCGATCATTTCATCGAGCAACGCAGGGAGGCTCAGAAACGAGCCATACTTTTTGATGTGGCCGTTCTTGCCGTTCTTTTTCTCAGTAGCGTGGTCGTGGCATTTTTTCTGGCCTACTCTTTTTCGCTCGGTATCAATGGTCTATTTAAAGAGTATCAGGAAACTGAGAAGCAGCATGCGCAGGAGATCGAGAGCCTCACCAAGACAATCGACCAGCAGAATAAGAGTGACCGATTGACCGGTGCCTACAACCGGGCCCACCTCAATGAAGAACTGGCCAAGGAGCAGTCACGTTCAGACCGTTATCTGACGCCCCTGTCGTTGATAATTTTCGATGTCGACCATTTCAGGGCCATCAATGATAAATTAGGGAGATCGGCGGGAGACTCGGTGCTCAACGAACTGGTGGCGTTGGTCAAGGACAATATCAGAAGAACCGATATCTTTGCCCGCTGGGGCAGCGAGGAATTTGCCATCCTGGCACCGGGCATCGATTTCGACCAAAGCAGGATTTTCGCAGAAAAACTTAGGGAGCTTGTTGAAGACTATACTTTTTCGATCAAGGAACAGGTGACCTGCAGCTTTGGGGTCAGTTTGTATCAATCCTCAGAACAATCTGAGGCTTTCGTCCAGCGCGCCGATAAGGCCCTGCAGCGCGCCAAAGTAGAAGGGCGCAACCGGTGTGTAGCGTTGAAGTAGAGAAATCAACGGGGACACGATGGGTATTGTGCCCCCTTTTTCTTATTCAAGAGGCTCAGTCACCTCATCGACTAAGTAGAGAATCGACCGATAGGGGATTCCCGCATGCAGAGACAGCCCGACCTCGCAGGTCTTCGAGGTCGAATAGCCGGCCTCGCAGCTGCAGACATGCTCCTCGAGCCCGTGCAGGGCAGATTCGTTCAACTCCGGAAAATTAAATCCCCGATCGCCGGCAAATCCGCAGCAGAACACCTCTTCGGGCCAGACTACCCGGGTGGCGCAGCGTTCGGCCAACTCCAGCAGCCTGCCTTCGAGCCCCATCTTGCGGGTGGAGCAGGTCGGGTGAACAGCGATGATTGTCTCCTTGCGGGTGAATTTAAGCCTGTTCATTAAAAACTGCAGGACGAATTCAATCGGCTCAAAGAGATTCAAGCGCTCGTCGACGGTCAGCTTCATGCGCTGCAGACAGGGACTAGTATCACAAAGTATCGGAATTTCACCATTTTTCGAGGATACCATCAGCCGGTCGGAGAGTTCCGCCGCCTTTCTGTCCGCTTCTTGCAGAAAGCCTTTGCTCTCGAAAGCCTGACCGCAGCAGAGACCGTCAAACTTCTCCGGATAGATAACTTCATAACCACTTTTTTTAAGCAGTGATTTGGTCTTTTCCGGCAAGTCTGTACGTGCCTCGTCGTGGCGCGACGGACCGCCCATAGCTCGAGAGGCGCAGCTGGGAAAATAAACTACCTGAAGCGGGTTGGAAAGATTTATCGGCCTGTTTTTAATCTTCTCAGAACCGGTGGGCATTTCCCGATTCCAGAGCGGTAGGTTGTTTAGAGTTGCCGTTCTAGCGATCTGTGAGGCGGTGTCCATGAATGTTGTCGAGGTATGCTTGTGGACGCTATCGACCATGTTCAGCACCGGTCCGATGGAGCGGGCCACCTTGTCGAAATGGGAGCCGACCTGACCGGCAATTTTTTCGGCCAACGGTCCGTGTGACTCGTCGCGCAGCGCTTTGACCATTTTGCCTGTGTCGATGCCAACCGGGCAACGGGTGGCGCAAAGCCCATCAGCGGCGCAGGTGTCCATGCCGGGATACTGATAACGCTTGGCGAAACGCTTCACGTCCCTGGTCGTGCCTTCTGTGTCGATCCGGCGGCTGATCTCGCGCCGGCCGGCAATCCGCTGGCGAGGCGTGAAACTCAAATCCCTCGATGGACAGACAGGTTCGCAGAAGCCGCACTCAATGCATTTGTCGGCGATTTCGTGGGTGGCGGGCAGCGGCTTGAGGTTCTTGATATGGGTCTCCGCATCGTCGTTTAAAATGACGCCGGGGTTGAGCAGGTAATCGGGGTCAAAGATCGCCTTGATCTCCTTCATCAGGTCGTAGGCCGCACTACCCCATTCCTTCTCCACAAAGGGAGCCATGTTTCTTCCGGTACCGTGCTCGGCCTTGAGGGAACCATCGTAGGTGTCAACCACCATGTTGACCACTTCGTCCATGAAGTCACGATAGCGGGCCACTTCGCTTTGGATCGAAAAATCCTGGGTGAAGACAAAATGTAAATTGCCTTCAAAGGCGTGGCCGAAGATAATCGCTTCGTCGTAATAGTATTTAGCAAATAATCGCTGCAGCTCGAGGGCCGCATCGGCCAGGTGCTCGGTGGCGAAGGCGACGTCCTCGATGATGACCGTGGTCCCGGTCTCACGGACTGCGCCCACGGCGGTAAACAACCCCTTACGTACTTTCCACAGCGCCTGGTACTCAGCCGGAACAGAGGTGAACTCGATGGGCATCACCGTGTCAAATTCGGCCAGTGAACTGGTAACCGACTCGACCTGGTCGGCCAGTTCCTCTTTGTTGTTGGTACGCGTCTCCACGAGCAGGGCGGTGACCGTCTTGTCGAGTCCCTTCAGGTAATCGGGCATGCCCTCCTTGCCTTCGACTGAAGCGAGGCTGGCCCGGTCCATAAGTTCGGCGGCTGCGACCGGCTGTTTGCGCAAAATAGGGATGGCCCGGCAGGCGTCTTCGACATTCTTGAAGAGGATCAGGGTCGAGGCCTTGTAGCGGTGCTCAATCACGGTTTTGAAGATGGTGTCCGAGATAAAGGCCAGGGTGCCCTCGGAACCGACCATCAGCCTGGTCATGATATCGACCGGGTCCTCGCAGTCGACTAGGGCGTTAAGGCTGTAACCGGTGGTGTTCTTGATTTTGAACTTGTACCGTATACGCTCGGCCAGTTCATCGTCAGCCAGTACCCGGTTGCGGAGCTCAGATAATCTGTCGAGCAGATGGCTGTGGCTTTGGCGGAATTGTTCGATGCTCTTGTCGTCACCGGTGTCGACCACCGTACCGTCAACCAGCACCAGTCGGACCGAAGAGATGGTCCGGTAGCTGTTTTCCTCGACGCCGCAGCACATGCCGCTGGCGTTGTTGGCAAGTATGCCGCCGATTTTGGCTGAGTCGATCGAGGCCGGGTCGGGACCTATTTTGCGGTCGAATGGAGCCAGTTCACGATTGGCAAAGCTGCCGATGATGCCGGGCTGCAACTGGATAAGACCGGCATCGTCGTAGATCCGGTAACCGCTCCAGCCTCGTCCCAGCCGAACCAGGATTGAGTCGGTGATCGACTGGCCGGAAAGGCTGGTGCCGGCGGCCCTGAAAGTGACCGGCAATTTCCTCTTCCGGGCCTCTCGCAGGATGATCCTCACTTCGTCTTCGTGTTCCACATCGATGATTATCTCAGGAATTAACCGGTAAAAACTCGCATCGGAGCCAATTGCGACTGTTTTCAGAGGATCGGTGATAATCCGGTCTTTTGGTATGGTAGTTTCGATATGTGTTTGAAAGTCACCGTATATGTCTTTCACACTAAACCTCCGGCGTTAATCTGGTGAAAAGCCGATAAAAATAAATGACGACACAAGCCCTAATCTTCTTTACCGCTTTGAACCCATGTCGCCATGCATCAATACTATTTAATAATAATTATCGATATTATGTACCATTTTTTGTGCCCAAAATAAAATGCAATCGTCATTGTGGTGTTCCCATTTGACCTTATTTGTCCTTTGACCTTGTTCATCATCGAGGCTTAATAAGCACCTTGCAATGGCGGGCTGTATTGAATAGTGTTAGTTAATGAACTATGGCACCGTCTCCAACCAATTCAGCTCTTCAAAGGCTCAGCCCGAAGCCGCGGTCGGCATCATCGTCTGCAGCCGTCCCGAGGAGTCGCTACTGCTTATCAAGAGAAACGAGAACAGGTACGACCCCTGGTCGGGCCATTATGCCTTTCCGGGCGGCAGAAAAGAAATCGTGGACACCACCATCTACCAGACCTGCATACGCGAGGTCCGGGAGGAGACCGGCATCATCCTCGAGCCCGAATCACTCCAGCAGACCTGCGCGCCGGCTCGAGCCGGCCGCAACGTGAAGGCGCCGATCCTGGTTCAGCCGTATGTGTTCTGGCTTCCCGCACAGCCGGCTATAACCATCGAAGAAAAGGAAATTGCCCGTCATGTGTGGCTCGCCGTTGACGACTTCAAGGATCTCAACAACCACCGTATGGCCGAACCTCAGCCCGGTATGATCAGGCCGGTATTCCCCTTGGACGATTACTATATCTGGGGTTTTACCTACGGACTGCTGTGCCGGTTTCTGGGTGTGGACCAGGAGCTGGTTTCAGCCTGAAGAGTGTACAGGTTCACAATACTTATCTTGTCCCTAGGAGCGTGTGCTGGACTGTTATCCCGACACGCTCTTAGTGGCCCTAAATAATTACCTCATGGAGCCCAGATTAGCTGAAAGATTTCTTTTAGAAATGGTAAGTGAGGAGGAGCGAGGCAACGGGATACCACTGGAACCAACTCAACTCATCCTCTATCTCCCGTTCCTGTTCGGTCAGGAATTGCTGCACTTCATCGATATCGTTTACATCAACAGGTGCGTTGACTCTTAGATTTGTCACATCCGGTGCACCCTGGTAGAGCACCCCCAACTCGAGGCCTATGCCCCAGCCGTTGTCGTTGCTGTTTGACCGCCAGCCGAGACCAACATAGGGGGCTACGGGATTGAACTCTACATCACCGGTGATGGAGACAAGATCGGATAGAAAGTTGAATGACTGATACTCTGCCGGAAAGCTCTCCGGCGGTAGCGAGCCATCCACGCCGACCGAGTTGTTGTTGAAGAAAACCCCACCGCTCAGGAAGAAGGCGCCGCCAAACGGGTGGATATCGAGCAGTGCAGAGATCGAATTGAATTCGGTTTCAAAGGTATAGTCGACATCGTCAATGGTAGAATCGAACTCCCAGATCAGGTAGTTGATCCCGCCTCTGAGCCTGGTGTGGGGGAAAAGAGATCCACTTATCTCGGCACCCACGCCCATGGTGCCGGCTCTGACATCGATGCCGAAACCCTCATCGCCTTGCACGGAACAAGTGAAACCAATCATCGAAACTAACACGATAGCGGTAAAAATAGTGCGGTGTAGACGGTTCATAGAAACCTCATCTGTTGGTTCGAAATCAGGGGCGAAAACAGTCTATATAATACCTTAATTCTCGTGAATAACAATTTGATACTGGGTGGCAAAAAGCCATAGTGTGTCATGGCGCCAGAAGATTAGAGTAGCTTTATCCGGAACCTGGTCTCGTCGTGACGAATTACAACGCCGTTCTTAGTAATTTCGTCGAGTGAGAGTTCAGTACCGACGGGATCGCCTTCTCTTACTACTGCATCGTTGATCATAATCATGCGCAGGCTAGGTTCTGGCGAATACACATGACCGCTGAATGTGAGATCCGGCATTTTCGCCTGAAAATCAGCACTCATCTCTGATAGGTAAGGTATCTCATCGACAGGTTGAGAAGAAAGTTTAAGCGAGGGGCTAATTTTAGCAGGCGGCTCTGCAACCTCTTGCTTGGATGGAGCAGAAGCGACTTTAATATCCTGTCGAACAACTGCATTATCAGTGATTAAGGCAGGTTGTTCCTCATTTGTTGTGAGTGTTGATTCTACCTGATCCACTTGTGACCACCACCAACCTCCACCGAGAATGATAGCTACCAGGAGCATGAAACTGGTCAGGATCAGGCCAAAGGCGAATTTTCTTTTCGGCGGGGTGGTGTCTTTGACGAAGGTAAATCCAGATCCGGCGGCTTTCGTATTACTCTTGTGCCGCTCTTCTTCGGATTTTCTCAAGGTGTCGAGAGTGTAGGACATGGTTCGAAATAGTGTGGCGGTAGTTGAGCGGACGTCACTCGTTTATTTCTATGGCGTTTATCATAATCCTGGTTGTAGGTTCCTGCTCCCGTCTTTCCGAAAATTCCACCGGGGCTATGAAGATGTTGTTCTGCCTGGGTGTTTCATCGGTTTTCACAACTGATTGCTCTACACCGCTAAGTGTTGGCGTAACCTCAATCTCTTCATCGGCAGTGTCCCTCGACTGTATATCGATTAATAACGTTTCTTCGGGTTGAACATCCACTACTTCTTCTGCTTCTTTTTCTACACGCTCGCCATTCTCCTGAATTACTTCTTTCTTAAACAATCCCTGTTTCGTTGTCACGGTAGGCGCCGTTGCGCTCTTCTGTGGGGGAGGCAAGATCGAGCTCAGATTGAGGTGAAAAATGTCACTGGTGGTGCCCACCCAGACAAGGACAATGGCCAACACAGTCAGCACACCGGCAACCAGGCTGTTGACCGGCACCTCGATAGTTTTCGAGGCGTGATCAAAACCAAAAACTTCTCGGGCAGCTCTTTTTACGATTGATTCGTCGACGCGCTCTTGACTGTCTGCATATGCGCTGATCAGGGAACGGTCGCAAAGGCTGTTGATCAGCCTGGGAACACCGCTGGTCAACTGGTGGATACGCTTCACGGCTCGGCTGCTGAACAACTGTGCGGCATCACCTCCAGCAACTTTGAGCCGGTGTGTGATGTAATCTCCGGTCTCATTATCTTGCATTCCTGTGAGCTGAAATCTACCTGTTATCCTTTGGTTCACCTGGGTCAGGTCAGGACTGAGGAGCAGGGTGGACAACTCCGACTGGCCAAGTAGGAAAATCCTCAGCAGTTTCTGGCGATTAGTTTCCAGATTGGTCAGCAGCCGGATCATCTCCAGTGCGCCCTTGTCCAGGTTCTGAGCCTCGTCGATGACCAGTAGGGCTGGGTTGTTGTCTGCATGGGCGTCGAGCAGGAATTTATCAAGGGCGTCAAGATACTGCTTGGTGGTGAAAGCGTCGTCGTTCACCTTTACCATGAATTCATCGCAAACGGCAGCCAGCAGTTCAAAGGCGCTGATACATGGGTTGATGATAAGGGCCACATTTGCAGTGGGTTCGAGCTGTTCGAGAAAAAATCGGCAGAGTGTGGTTTTGCCGGTGCCGACTTCACCTGTCAGGAGGATGATGCAGCCCTCAGAGGACAATCCGTATTTGAGGTGAGCAAGCCCGTCCTGGTGCATCTCGCTCAGGTAGAGATAGCGTGGATCCGGAGCTATGGAAAACGGGTTTTCGTGGAAACCGAAATATTCGTTGTACATCGCCGAAAATAGGAGTTTTTCAAAACTGAGTTGTGCTTGAGAAGCAGTTAAACGCTGATTATAGGACAATTCCGGACGGTTTGCTATTTTTCTTTATTTTCGGTTGTTTTTATCATTGAGACTGCGTAGCATGAGTCGTTGTTCCGTACCGGTGCGTTAATCTTTTATTCTTTCTTCGTTGCGTGGACATGGTGAGACGCTCTCTAATCTTTCTCTTCTATTGCCTTCTTATACTTGGTATCGTCATTGTCTTTCTTGTACTGCTCTTTCCCCGGGACAAGTTTCTGGGCTGGGTTTCGTCCTATATTGGAGAGAAACTGCCCAGTGTCGAGCTTTCCATCGGCGATATCAAATATGTCCATCCGCTCAAGATACGGCTTTACGAACTTGATCTCAGTGATGCGCAGAAGCGCTGGGAAATTCCGGTCGATACCTTGCTGATGTCTATCGAACCGAGCTTTACCGTCGATCATGTCAGCATCATCGGCGTAGTGTTCGGTGGGGATCTGAGTTTTGATCTGGCTCCGGTCTCCAATAATCGCCTCGAGCTCAGCAACCTGCAGATTTCAGAAATCCTGCTTGCCGAGCTGAATATGCTAGAACAGGCCATGGGGCGAAAGGTTGAAGGAATTCTTTCACTGGAGGGGCGAGCTACAGTGAATTACCGCAGACTGGACGACGTGCGCTTCACCGGCACCGTGCGGATTGAAAAATTCTTGACTCCTTTAAACCAGCCAGTGTTCGAAGAGACCGAGGTACGTTTCGACCGGGTGAATAGTGAAGTTGTGTTCAGTGGCGGGGTGGTCGATATCACTGGCGGTAAAGCCTCGGGGCCCTATTTACACGGCGACTTTTCCGGTCAAATCTGGGGCACGGTTCCACTGGGTCGCAGCCGGGTTGAAATGCGTGGCAGCCTTATTCCCACACAGGCGTTGATCGACAAGCATCCCAATCTTGCTGAGCCACTCAAAGCTTACTTGAATCGCTACATGGCTGATTCGATACCATACCGAGTTGAAGGCACGATTGCCGAGCCCCTGCTCGATTTCGAAAACTTTAATTGAAGCGTATAAGCCTTTGACCGATGCGCTTGATACTTTGCTGCTGGAAAGTAGGAGCCTGACCGCTGACGATCTTCAATAGTCACGAGATCTTGCCGCCTAATTCCCACTCTCGCTCTGTAAAACCCTCACCCAGGGAAGTGCCGAACAGGTGATCGAGGATATCGACGAGGAAGTGTACAGGGGTGGCCAGAATTAGGAAATAAGAAAATCCTTGAACAATTGATAGCGGAAGGGCAGGGTTCGTTTTTTCTGGATGACCACGAAAAATGAGCGTTTCATCGACAAACCTTCGACTTCAATTGATTTAACCGTTCCCTGGGAGAGCTCTTCGCGAATCGCGGTTGTGGAGATGAAAGCGATACCCAGCCCCGTTTTGACAGCTTCCTTGATCGCCGTACTGGACCCTAGAGTTGCTCTTATTCGGAGGGCATGCTGATCGATACCAGCCTGGTTCAAGCAGTGATTGACTGTGCTACCGGTACCAGATCCCTGTTCTCTGATAAGAAAATCGAAATTGACAAGGTCATTAAGGGCGATGGTCATGGGGATATCCATGACCGAGGCGGCGGCGAGCACCAGTTCGTCCCTATCGAAAGGGATAAATTTGAGATTTGTGGCTGGCAGTTCTGCCCCGACAACACCAAGATAGATCCTGTGGGCCGAGATGTCGTCGATAATCCTGCCGGAGTCCTTGATCATAATCTCGAATGACAACTCTGGATAACTGTTGTTAAATTGCGCTGCCCTTGCAGGCAGAAGGTATTCTCCTGGAATGGTGGAGGCCCCGATAATCAGCTCACCCGAGACGGTCTTGGCGGCCGTCGCTAGGCCGGTTTCGAGTTTGTGCATCTCATCGAGTATTGCAACTGCCTTCGGATAGAGCAAATCAGCCTCAGGAGTAGGAGAAATCGATCGGCCGAGCCGGTCGAACAGTTTGCACCCGATCCGATCCTCGAGGTTTTTCATGTGCTCGCTGATGGTCGGCTGGCTGGTGAACAGCTCCTCAGCAGCTCTAGTAAAGCTGCGCGTCCGGTATACAGCGGTAAAAACCTGCAGGTGCCTGGTTTCCATGGAAAGTCTCCGGGGAATCGGTATATCTAATATTTGATATGGGGATATCCTATATATTATTAATATGGAAAAGGGGACACAACACCTAATTGTGAACTTAAACGATTAAGTGTTGTGTCCCTTGATCAAGGAGCCTAAATCTGGAAAAACAGACCCAGTGCGTAGACAGCGGTGCCTAGATAGATTCAGCCACCGGCGCAATTAATACCCCGATATTTACCTCATCTGTTTTTAAATATCTGGATTCCGATAAGCAGCCATGTCCGCGCTATTTCAGTATCCCAGACCAGGATGTGGTGGCGGCCAAGCTCTGCTGCGCTTGCTCAAGAGAAGCTGTGGACCACTGACAAGAAACTGAAGTTGGTTGCGGATGATCTGAATCTAGATTGCACAGCGTGAGACGAGGGAATACCTATCGTGTCTACTCATATAATAATAATGGGACAGCCGCTGCAGCGACCGTCCCTTGATAAGCGAACAGCTAGGTATTTTTCTTTTTTAGTATTCGATTAAGATGCCTTGAACTCTGCGATTCTGTGCCCGCCCCTCAGACGTTTCATTGCTGGTGATCGGATCATCGAAGCCAAAGCCATTGAGGGTGATGCGGCCCGGGTCGATGCCTTCCTTGGTGACCAAGTAGTCCCGCACCGCTGAAGCCCTTTTATGCGATAGCTTCTTATTGTATTCTCTCGTACCGATGTTGTCTGTATGCCCGGCCAGCACGATCCGCGCCTTGGGGTGGCTGCGCATGTACTCGGCGACTTTGGCGATAATAGCGAAATATTGGGGCTTGACTTCATATTTATCGAAATCGAACAGGATATTTTCCCACTCCTGACCCATCTTCACTTCCCTGCCATCCGTCGGAGCTTGATCCGACATATCGAAAAGGGCACCGGTCATCCATTCGGGGTTGCCGAGGAGATCAGCGAAGCTGACCATGTAGGAGCAGTCGTTGACGTTGGCGATTTTTTGCATTTGTTTGAGCCCTTTATTCTCGGCCCCCGCATCCATAACCGCAAAACAGATATCGTACTGGGCGGCCAACTGGGCAGCAATCATCGAGGGTGAGTTATAGGGTGCCATCGGGGTGTACTGGGCGTCGGTAAATAGGAAAATCACCGTGCGGCCTTCCAGTGAAGGTAGGATTTTGTTGAGTTCCGTGAGTCCCTGCTGCAGCAGGGTCGCTCCCTTGGGTTCCCGGGGCATCTTGTCAAGTACCCGGTGGAACTTGGTTTTGTCGTAAGGCTGCATCGGGTAGTAGACGGTCAGATTGTCGGTACCGACGCCGGGGGTGAACGAGTAAATTCCAGCCATCCAATTCATGTCTGGCAGGGTGGCGTTCTTCTCTCTGAGGATTCTGCGCTCGGCCTGCAGTCCGGTCATGGCGGTATCGAGGAACTGGTCACCCATAGACTCGGAGCGGTCGTACATGATGATGAAATTATCGGCAACCCTGGTCATGTAGACAGGTGAACCACCCCAGGTGTGTTCGATTGTTTCATGACCTGCGGCCGATAGGGATGAAACACCACAGATCAGCAGGCAAACCATTGTTAACATAAACGATTTTAGATACATAACATCCTCCCTCAAGATGACTGCAGGAAAAAGAGCTGCTTCGGCATCAGCCAACTAATTATAGAATTATCCTTTTAATTTTACATATAATTTCTGTTTTTACAAATATTTCTGAAGAATTAAGGGGAATTGAGCCAGGCTTGGAGGCATGGCATGAAAGGACCCACTGCATAATTCTGAAGCGCAGAATTACGCAGTGGGTCCCTTTTATCTTATGGCCAAATTAAGTATTGTGTCCTCTGCTATGGATCCTTCGACCCAACTGAACCTGGCCCTCGATACTATCATCGATGAATGCACCGAGTGCGGGGGCTGCATGCGGCAGTGCGCCTTCCTGCGGTGTTACGGCAATCCTTTGCAGCTGGCTACACAGTATAAGGAGGGTGCTCTCGCCCCTGAGGTCATCTATTCATGCAGCCTCTGTCGATTATGCAACGTTCACTGTCCCGAGGCCCTGGATATTTCGGATATGTTCTGGCAGATGCGCTGCCAGCTTGTGGAAGAGGGCAGCGGGCCGTTGAAGCAACATCGGCGCATTCTGGCCTACGAGAAAATGGGGCTCTCTCGCCTGCTGCGCTCTTCGGCGCTACCCGAAGGAGCCGACACTATTTTCTATCCTGGTTGTGCGATAGTTGGCACACGGCCCAAACAAACCTGGAAACTTTTCGAGCTGCTGAAAAAGCAGATCCCCAACCTCGGTATGGTTCTGAACTGCTGTGCAAAACCATCCCATGACCTCGGCCGCCTCGATTTTTTCGAGACAGTCTTTACGCCCCAGATCGAAGATTTGAGACTACGCGAATTCCACACGATAATTACCGTCTGCCCCAGCTGTCACCAAATTTTCTCCAGATATGCTGAAGGATTCAAGGTGAAAACCGTCTACCAGATTCTCGATGCCCCGGCAGTAAAAGGATCAATAGACACGGATCTGGAGATGTGCGTCCACGATCCATGCTCCACCAGGTTCGAGCCCGAGGTCCATCAAAGTGTCAGGTCCATTGTTAAGCAACAGGGAATTACAATAGCACGTATGAAGCATCAGGGTAAACGCGCCCTGTGTTGCGGTGAGGGTGGTTCGGCCAGTTTCGTGGCCCCGGAGATCACCGGCCAATGGGCCGAAACACGAAGGGAACAGGCTGCAGGGCGACCGGTAGTTACCTATTGTGCCGGCTGTGTACAGTTCCTTTCTGAATCGATGGATCTAATCCACCTCGTCGATCTGCTGCTGGAGCCTGAAACAGCACTGGCTGGAAACTCCCCTGTCAGCAATAGCCCGTTTACCTATTTCAACCGGCTCATGCTAAAGGCTAAATTAAAGCGGATGGTTCCTGGATCAGATTAAAAAGGGAAACAGATCGTCCGCTGACTCTTCATAATTGTCGTCTATCTCGGGGTCGTTCTAATTGGCGCACTTATGTTGGACTACTAGCTGACGCTGGCATTTGGCAGGTATCGGCTGGGTATGATATTTTTCTTTGCGGTTTTCGGCATCATCGTTTTCATCGAGGTAGGCTCTCGCCTTGGGATAGCAAGTTAATAGCTGGTGAGCGCATTACAGTCTTAGCACCAATCATCTGTCTCAACCCGTTCGTGATGATCCTGTTGATCTCATAGACCAGATATCCATTTGCTGTCTCGGGATTGTTCCCTTACAGAAGATTGAGAAAGGGTATCCCATCGACCTTCAAACACATTAATGGTGCGCAGCAGAGCTCGAATGGATAGCGCCCCTCGAGCGGGCCGAAACCTACCGGAAAAAATTAAGAAAGCTGGAACTTGATATCGACTTAGCGCAATAGAAGAAATCAAATAAAAACCAGGAACCTAATATAATTTCTTTGCCATTCGATTAGAAGAGGACAGATTCAATCTGACCACTCATCTTAAATTCTCATCAATTCGAAACTAGTGGTACGATCTTGATCTCAAAGATCGACGGCCATAGTTTTCCGGTGACGAACAGCCTGTCATTGTCAGGATCATGCATCACGCCGTTCAGCACCCCTGTTTTCTTATAGTTTCTCATTTGGGTGACCAGCCTGCTCAGATCGAGGTACGCAGTCACGGCCCCATCCTCCGGGTTGATGATGGCGATCCGGTCTTGCCGATAGATGTTGGCGTATATCCGGCCTTTGACAAACTCCAACTCGTTCAACATCTGTACCGGACCGGTGTGGTCATAAACTTCAATGACATGGTTCTCTTCCATGGTTGTTGGCTCTAAGAAGTAGAGCAAAGAGCTGCCGTCGCTCACGATCAGGTGCTCACCGTCATGGGTCACCCCCCATCCCTCTTTGTCAAAGGGCCAGGTCCTGTGAAGGGAAAAATCATCCTTTCTAAATGCAAATATGAGGTTGTTCTGCCAGGTGAGCTGATAAATTCTGTCGTGAAAGACGGTAATACCTTCTCCAAATATCTCTTTCTCATGCTTGTACCTGCGCTCAACCCGGCCGGTGCTCAGATCTATCTGGCGCAGTGATGACTTACCATACAAGCCCGTTCCTTCGTAGACGGTGCCTCGATCATACGCAAGTCCTTGGGTGTAGGCTTCTGGATCATGGGGAAATTCCCGAACCACCTCATAGTCCAACAAACGAGGAATTTCACTCGGCAGGCTGTGTGATGTAATCGGGATCGACACCAGGCTGAGGCTTAGAAACAGCAGCATCAGCGTATAGGTTGGAGTCTTGAAGATTGATCTGGCGCGATTTAAAGATGGTCTAAGAATCCTTGGTGTACGGTTCTGTTCAGACATGAATGATGGAGTCAAAAAGCACGAAATTAATACCGTCTGGGATTGCAAGATGAAGACGATTAGTAAATGAGTCGTGTCCCAATCTGGGCGTTTATCACCATTATTATCTCCCTCTCAATACCCGTTCCAACAGAACCGGCCCCGCCGTCTCCCAGTCGACGCAGGGACGTCTGAATCCCTGGGGATGAATAAGCGGGCAGCCGAAGGCGGCGTCGTCCACATAGATGTCACCGTAAGCTTTGGGACTATTGGTCCAGCTGTCTTGATCCGGGTTGGTGTTGATCCCGTAGAGTCTGATTCCCCTACTTTCTAGAAATTCCACCGCATCGGTGAGCATCGGCCCGCCAAAGGTAGTGTCCGAGCGCATGGTGAAGAGAATCAGTCTGGCGCCCTTGTCCTGAAGCCGTTTGAGCCAATGGATCGCCCCCGGCGCTTCGGCGCCTATCTCGGGAAAACAGTGATCGACGATGGTGCCGTCGAAGTCAACACAGATATACATTGATACTCCAAATCGTCAGTGGTTTTCAGATTGTTTGCCAGTATAAAGCTTTCTGCTGACTATAGTCAACAGGATAGCGAATACAGCACCGGCGACGCCCAGAAGCACATTATAGAATGGCGGTGCGGCAAGAGCAATACGGATGATCATGGTCGACAGGGCGAAACCGGAATTTCTGAAGACCGCGTAAAAGCCCGGCTGGAAACACTGGGAAATGAGCACCACCAGTTCGTCGGCAAGAATCAGCAGCGTGTAGTAATCGGGCCTATAGTCGGTATGCTCGACGCCGACCAGGTTCAAGTAGCCACTGCGCATGCCCATGTAGGCGAAAGCCATTAGCAGCAGTAGGGAAATGCCTTTTGGGGCGACCACCGTACCACGTAAAATAAGTGGTAAAAATAAAAAATGAAGGGGACAGAATTAAATTCTTTCCCATCTGTCCCTGGATAAGTAGTATTTCGGTTTTTAAATGGGTTGGGCGTCGCTCAGAATTTTATTGATCACTTCCATGAACACCTTGGTTTCAATGGGCTTGGAGAGATAGCCGTTCATACCAGCGGCAAGACACTTCTCACGGTCTTCCCGCATGGCGTGGGCAGTCATGGCAATAATTGGAATCCCGGTCTTTTTGTCGTCGGTCAACGATCTGATCATGCGGGTGGTTTCGAAACCATCCATGTTGGGCATCTGGATGTCCATCAGCACCAGGTCATAGTTCTCCTGCTGAAGTTCAGTGAGGACCTCACGACCGTTGGTGACCGCAGTCACTTCCCAGCCGTTCTGCTCGAGCATGGCCACGGCGATGGTCTGGCTAATGCTGTCATCCTCGGCCAGTAAAATGCGGCCGCCTTTGCTGCCCCCGCCACTTTTTTTCTCGAGTGTGCGGCCGGTGCCGTTGATGGAATGAGTAACCGGGGTAGGCAGCTCAAATGGCAGACTGAAGGAAAAGCAACTGCCCTTGCCGGCTTCACTTTCTACCCATATCCTGCCTCCCATCGATTCAACCAGTTGGGTGGTGATCACCAGCCCCAGACCTGAGCCTTTATAGATGTTGTTGCCAACCGTCTCGAGTTGTTCGTAGGCGTGGAATATCTTCTTTTGCTGTTCAAGGGGAATCCCTATGCCGGTATCAGAAACCGAAAAAAGCAATGAAACCCGGGCCTCACCGAGTGCTTCCCCCCCCTCCTCATCTTTGCTGACGTGGAGATGGATTTGGCCCTCTTCGGTAAATTTGATGGCGTTGCCAATCAGATTATGGACGATCTGGCAGAGGTTGTTGGGGTCGCCGATCAACAATTCGGGCACATTGTTGTCAATGTCTGATCTGAGCTTAATTCTCTTCTGAGCAGCCTGGACTCGCATCAGGCTCATTGGTTCGGCCAGGTTATCACGCAATCTGAAGGTCGAGCGGCGCATCCGCAGCTTGCCTGCCTCGATCTTGGAGAAGTCGAGAATATCGTTGACCAGTTCCAGGAGCCGGTTGGAGGAAGTTCTGATCATTTCCAGGTAGTCGCGCTGCTCCTCGCTGAGATCGGTACCGAGCAGCAGGTTGGTGACCCCGATGATACCATTCATCGGCGTCCTGATCTCGTGGCTCATGTTGGCCAGGAAGGAGCTTTTGCGCTGCTTCTCTACCTCAGCCTTTTCCTTGGCGTCTCTGAGCTGATCGATTCGCTTTTTCCGGGCTAGCACGTCGCCCACGTAGTTGGCCACGTAGCGAAGCAGATCCTTGTCCTGGTCAGTGTAGACAAAATCATCATAGCTCTGGACTACGACCGCGCCTTCGATCTGGTCGTGGTAAAATGGGGCGCCAAGCCAGGATGACGGCTTGGAACCAAAAAAGGTGATGTCGTTGGTCTCGCAAATCGCATCGAAATCTTCCGGACCGGTGGTCAGCAGTGGCGACCGGCTCTCGATAAGAAATCCGGTGATGTTGCGTTTTTCGCCAGGACACAGGGTAATTTGCAGACCCTGGAAATCGGTATCATTGATATCGACATAGTAGGGGAAGCTGATCACTGTATTTTCACCAGATTTCTCGGTCAGGGCGATAAAGAAATTTTTTGCCGAGATAAGCCTGCCAACGATATTATGCAGTTGCTCGTAAAGCTGCTCCATATTCGTGGTCGCGTGCACCGCTTCGCTGATTTCGTAGAGCGCGCTCTGGACCACTTCGGCGCGCTGCAGGCCGGCCATCTTGGCATGCAAATGGTTGAGTGCGTCAACTCGTTTGAAGGAGGAGCGAATAATAGCCGCCAGGGCTGAGAAGCCTTTTACGTCTTCGACGCTGAAGTAGTCCTCCGTCGGATGACCGCAGTAGAGAATGCCGTAGATGCGCTCTTTGTGGACGACCGGGGTCAACAGGTGGCTGTGATTACCGGTTGCATCAAGCAGTCTGAATGTGGATTCATCCTCTATGATCAAAGGTTCAGTGTTGTCGATGACCTTGTGAATCCAGGGGTCGTCAAGCTCCAGGTAGTGGGGCACTCGGGACGAGCCGGAATCGCTTGAGTCCTTGAAACCCGTTGATGGGGGCAGGAGCACGTTGCGGTCCGGGTAGGCAAGGTAGAACTCGTTATGGGTTTCCTGTAATTCCAAGAACAGGGTGCGGTGCAAGGTCAGGCACAGTTGCGCAGGTGACTCCACCTCGTCTAGTGCACGGCACAACAGTGCAGAAAGATGAAGAAACTCATCTTCTTGGTGCAGGACTGATGGATACGGCTTGTTCATCCGTTTCTTGTGCGAGGAGCCGGCGACTCACCTGTGCCGATTTTACTGCGTTGTTCTCGAAGTAAGGCGAGGGATCTTCCCCCGGAAATTGATACGAGAGCTACCCTTTAATTCTATCAAAAAGTGAGAAGCGGATACAAGCGACGGTGTTAAAAATAAGGAATTCGACTCATGGTGTTCTCTTAAATATATTGAAATACTGGGTAAAAAAAATGTTTTTTATAGGCACCAGTTGAGCCTGCGAAGAAAATACGCTACAAAAGGAATCTGTGATACTTTTCAGCGGTGGGAGATGATGGAAATCCTTACGGAACAGCAGATAATTGAGCGGCTCAAAAACAGGCACCCGTTCTCGGCCAGTTGTGAACATAAAAAGGTCTTCATGGACGAAAAGGTGTCGACCTCATTGAGAACATCTATGATCCGCTGCGTGCGCAAATGATCGACGCCCTGTGAAAGAACTTCGAATTCTTTGAAAGCAGAATAGTTAAACCCAACTAAGAGAGATGATCGTTATCAAATCAGACAACGATGCCAGATTGGCCGAAGGCGCAGCCTTACTGCACAAGTCGAAGAAGACGGTCGCGCTCACCGGGGCGGGCATTTCGGTGGGCAGCGGAATTCCCGATTTTAGAAGTCCCGGTGGGTTGTGGACGGTGTTTGCTCCAGACGAGTACGCCACCATAGAGGTTTTTTATCGTGATCCTGAAAAGGCCTGGGAACTCTATCGGGCCCTTGGTAATACTATAAAAGACAAAATCTGCAATCCGGCACACCAGGCGCTGGCCGAGCTCGAGCGCCGCGGTCAGCTGGCCGGCATAGTCACTCAGAACGTGGACAATCTCCACCAGCAGGCGGGCAACAACACGGTGCTCGAAATTCATGGCGATCATCAACATTTGCAGTGCCTGCAGTGCGGCCATCTGGAGAAGGTGACCGGGCAGCACTATCGGGACCGGTCGATGCCCCGCTGCCCGGACTGTTCGGTACCCCTGAAACCGAACGTGGTGCTGTTCGGCGAGCCCGTTCGACAGCTCGATGAGATTGAGCTGTTGATCGAGGGCTGCGAGATATTATTGGTCATCGGTACCTCGGCCCAGGTTTACCCGGCTGCGGGCCTGCCGCTGGCGGTCAAGCAATGGGGCGGCAAGGTATTCGAGTTTAATCTCGAGCAGGAATTGGGGCGTGACCGATTCAGCGGCGCCAGCTTGATCTCCGACTATTTTTTCGAGGGCGAAGCCGAGCACACCCTGCCCATGCTTCTCAAGGCGATGGCGGAGCTTAAGTGATGGGCTTGGCAACCTTATTGCGCGTCTTTTTGCCATTTGCGGCAGGTTACTTCCTGAGCTATCTGTTCCGAGTGGTTAATGCGGTGCTGGCGCCAGACCTGGCCGCCGATATCGGTGTCGGTCCATCGGCACTGGGATTGTTGACCTCGGTCTATTTCATCACCTTCGCTTCCTTTCAGTTGCCGCTCGGTGTACTGCTCGATCGTTATGGACCAAGAAAAACCGAGGCGGTGCTGCTCATGTTTGCAGCCATCGGCGCTTTTCTTTTCAGCCAGGCAGAAAGCCTTACTGGATTGGTGATCGGCAGGGCTTTCATCGGATTTGGCGTCTCGGCTTGTCTTATGGCTTCATTCAAAGCCTATACCGTCTGGTTCGATCGCTCTAAGTGGCCTCTGATCAACGGTTTTCAGATGGCAGCAGGCGGGCTCGGCGCCCTGGCAGCCACCTCTCCGGTGGAATTGCTGGTCTCAGTCTCCGACTGGCGCGCTGTCTTTTTAATGCTGACCGGTCTATCGGTTTTAATTGGCTTGCTGGTGCTGACTGTGGTACCTGAAAAGAAAACTACCGCGTCTAGTGAATCGCTGGCCTCTCAACTTGAAGGCATAAAAGAGGTTTTCACCAGTCTAAAATTCTGGCATATCGCTCCTGTGGTGACCCTTTCGCAAGCGGCTTTTTTATCCATTCAGGGGCTCTGGGCCGGTCCCTGGCTGCGCGACGTGGTCGGGCTGGAGCGAGGTGTGGCCGCCTCGGTGCTGTTCTGGGTAGCGGTGGCCATGATCTGCGGTTTTATCGGACTGGGCTACCTCGCGGCTCGGCTTGCAAGGTGGGGAATCTCACCGGCTTTTACCTCGGCGGTCTGTATGGGGTTGTTCATGGTCGTACAACTGCTGGTGCTGATCACGCCGCCGAGCTGGTATCTTTTAAACTGGATGATCTTCGGCTTTATCGGGACCTCCGGTATCATTGCCTACGCGGGACTCTCTCAGTTATTTGAGGTACGCCTCTCAGGCCGGGTCACCACCAGCGTCAACATGTTGGTGTTTGTGGCCACCTTTGCCGCCCAGTGGATGATCGGCATTATCATCGAGATGTGGCCGGTGGGTGCCGACGGCAGTTACAATCAAAAGGGATTCTACTACGGATTCGGCCTAATGCTGGTACTGCAGATCTGCACCTTGCTATGGTACGCAGCAGGATTATGGATATTGAAGACAAGAGAGCGCTCACGCATAACAGAGAATTTGGCACAGAAAAATGAATAAGCAGAATTTTAAAGGATCTTCGACCTATGTACTCGATGAGGAGCTGGCTAAAATCGTCAACATCTCGATGACGCTGGAAATGCCCCTGTTGCTAAAAGGGGAGCCGGGTACCGGCAAAACCATGCTGGCCCATGCGGTGAGCGATAGTTTGGGTATGCATCTAATCGTTCTCAACGTCAAGTCGAGCATGAAGCTGGTCGAGGCGCTCTATCAGTACGACACGCTTACCAGGCTCAATGACAGCCGCTTCGGCGACTCGTCCAGAGATGTGGCCAATATCGGCGATTACATCAGGATGGGCAAGATCGGCCAGGCGTTTACTGCTGATCAGCGCTGCGTCTTGCTTATCGATGAGATCGACAAGGCCGACAGCGATTTTCAGGACGATATGCTTGATGTGCTCGACCAGATGCAGTTCGACATCATTGAGACGGACGAGGTGATCACGGCGCAGACGAGACCGGTCATCATCATCACCTCTAATGCCAAGAAGGACCTCTCCGACCCGTTTTTGGGGCGCTGCAATTTCCATCACATCGCCTTTCCCGAGCCGTCGATGATGCGCAAAATCGTCGATGCCCATTTCCCCGATATTTCCAGGACCCTGGCCCAAAGTGCGATAGACCTGTTCTATGAGATGCGCTCCATTGAGGCCATCGAGAAGAAGCCCGCAACCAGGGAGTTGATCAACTGGCTCAGGGCCCTGCAGGCCGACCTCGACTTTCGCGGCGGGGAGCTGCTGAGCAGGGAGATTCCTTACCTCGGGGTGCTGTTTAAGAAGAGTGGCGATTACCGAAAATCGCTCGAGTTCGTGCACCAGCGCGGCCGCTTCAAAAACTAAGTAATCAAATTTGATGTTCGTCTCCTTCTTCTATAAACTTAAACAGGCCGGGATTCCGGTCAGCCCTACCTCATTCATTACCCTGCATCGGGCCGTTGACCGGGGCCTGGTCAATTCGGTCGATGACTTCTACGTGGCGGCCAGGACGGTGCTGGTCAAGAGTGAAAAGTACTTCGACAGCTATGACCAGGTGTTCAGGAACCAGTTTTACGGTACAGAACTTCCCGAACGGAAGGTTGAGGAACTTGATTTCTGGGCCCAGGCAATGCTCGACGAATGGTTGAAAAATCCAAAGCTGGCAGCCGCCGCAATGGGTATTGACGAGAAGGAGCTGCAGGAAAAGAGTATCGATGAGCTGCTCGACTATTTCAAGGAGCGGCTGCGCGAGCAGAAGGGCCGCCACGACGGCGGTTCCAAGTGGATCGGTACCGGCGGCACCTCGCCGGTGGGGCACTCGGGCTATCATCATGGAGGAATGAGGGTTGGCGGCGAGTCAAGCAACAAGTCGGCCGTGCAGGTGGCGGCAGAGCGCCGCTATCGAGCCTACGGCACTGACCGGCCGTTGACCAGCGCCACCATCGGTGAGGCTCTGAAACGGTTGCGCAACATGGTACCTAAGGGGGCCAAAGACCGGCTCAACATCGAGGAGTCAATCTACCAGACCATTAAAAACGGCGGGGAGATAGAGACCGTTTTCGACCGGGCAATTGTCGATCGTCTCAAAGTGATTCTGGCCATTGACAATGGTGGCTGGTCAATGGACCCCTACGTTGAACTTGTGCAGACTCTATTTTCCTATGCCCAGGCCCAGTACAAGGACGTCAGGACATACTTTTTCCACAACACGATCTACGACACCCTCTGGGAAGACCCCGCCCGCTACAAAAAGCCTGTTTCGCTCAATTCCTTTGCCCAGCTCGATCCTGACACCCGGCTGATCATTGTCGGCGATGCCTCCATGGCCCCTTACGAGCTGATGGTGCCGGACGGATCGATATATTCATTCAAGCGCAGCGGCAGTCCCAGCATAGAACGGCTGGGTTTCCTTAGAGACCTTTTCAGCCATTGCGTCTGGCTCAACCCGGTTCCTGAGAACCACTGGCACCACACAAGGACGATCGGGATGATCAGGGAGATTTTTCCGATGTTCCCCCTCAGTCTTGATGGTCTGGAGCAGGCGGTAAATCAACTCATGCGGAAGTATCCCTGATTATGAAAATCGGAGTCAGAACATCAAGAAAATGGCTTGCCCGTAAAGCCGGTTTATACTAGATTACATCGAAATATCATATCTCTGGGGTCGTTATCTAACCCCGCTTCTGCTGTTTACCGATTTCCGGAGTGTCTATGAAGATCGATATCGAGCGGATCAAAGTCGATGAAACATCCCGTATAAGAAAAGACATCGGCGACCTTGCGTCGCTGGCACAATCTATTCAGCAGGTGGGGTTGATAAACCCTATCCTGATTGATGAGAACGACACCCTGGTAGCCGGTTTTCGCCGCCTGAGCGCCTGCAAAAATCTGGGTTACAAGGAGGTTGAGGTGCGCGTTGTAGAGATGGGCGGAGACGAACTCAAGATGCTCGACGCGGAGGTCGCTGAAAATTTCTACCGCAAGGAATTCACCCCGGAGGAGATCTTATCCACCGAGCGGCGTCGCCGGCAGATAGAGGAGGCCAGAAGGCCCAAAGGCGCGTTTGAGCGTTTCTGGAACTGGATCAAGGCTCTGTTCAAATCAGATCCCAAGCCGGAAGTAGAAGCGGCGCCAGCCAACCCCGCCCCGGCAGCAGTGCCCCAGGAGCCTGCGGCAGGCGCGGAAGCGAAGGAAGACCTCCCACCTGAAGAAATAAAAGAATCCGAAGAGCCGTCAGCTTCAGAACCAGCGCCTGCGCCCGAGCCAGAGCCTGGACCCGAGCCCGAGCCGGAGCCTGAACCCGAGCCAGGAACCGAGACGACTCAGACGCCACCGTCGCCTCCACAACCAAAGGCAGCTGAGATTATTGAGAAGGATGGGGTGCGCCACATTAAATGGCGATAAAACCTGGCTTTTCGTCCAATCTCATCGTTGCGAACGGAAATTGAGACCTCGGCGTATTTAATATACGCCTCCGGTTCAATTTCCATCCACGCCTTGCTCTTGAACACCCCCCTAATTTTTCTGAAAACTATCTGCGGTGAAATTCCTTCGTATTCCTCGATCTTAATCGAAAATCCTGAGTATCTTCAAATAATCAAGTCGGTAATAATAAGGGGACACAACAAGAGTTGTGCCCCCTTTAATTCAATACTTGTCGTGTCCTCGGTTAGGGGCTTGCAGTCGGCATATTGGGGGAAGGGGGGACACGATCAGTATTGTGTTTCCATTCTAACTCAGAGATCTTTCAGATAACTGACATTTGCTGCCAGCGACCCTTGCGGTAGCGCAGCCAGGTGAATAGAAAGAGCGAGAAGACGAAGCTCAGTACGCAGCCCCAGGCAAAATAGATACCCCGGTCAAACAGCTCGATGCCAATCCAGAGCGGTATCAGGAAACAGCAGATTGATGCGGCCAGGATGGCGAACATCAGGTAACCGGTGTCGCCCGCTCCTTTCAGCACCCCGGCAAAGATCATGTAGAGTGCGTCGAGGAAGAGATAGCAGGCCATGATCCGCATGATGGTCACAGCCTTGTCCATTACCGGTCGATATTCAGCGGAAGCCGTTTCGGGGATGAAGATGGCGACTACAATCTCAGGACTGAAGATAAAGACAAGATCCACCAGCAGAATGTATAAGAGCAGCAGATGGATGGCGCTGATGGTGGCGAACCTCCCCTGGTCCGGACGTGTGCGCCCCAGTGACTGACCGACCAGCACGGCGACCCCCTGGGATGTTCCGTAGGAAGGCATGAAGGCGATGGCGCTGATCGACAGGGCAATATTGGTGGCGGCCAGTTCCTCGACGCCTAGCCTGCCCACAATCAGAATAAAGATGACAAACGCTGATATATCGATGCAGAGCTGCATGGACCCAGGTACACCAAAGTGGAGCAGCCGCTTAATCAGATCCATTTCGAAACCTCGGCTCGACATCACCTTGAAGCGGTCTTCATGGGTTTTTCTGAAAATGAGCAGCACGAGGATGAGTGAAATTGTGGCGCTGGAAAAAACCGTGGCAATGCCGGCGCCGGCAATACCGAGTTCGGGGAAGAAAGCCCAACCGTAGATAAGACAGAAATCGAGGGGGATATTGATCAGCATGCCGATGATGTTGACGATCATCACCGGCCGGGTGAGTCCCCGGCCGCTGAAGAAAGATGACAGAGTCTGATCGGCCACGTAGAAAACACCGCCGCTGCATAGAATTCTGAAATAGAGGGTTTCGAGCCTCTGAATCTCCTCCCCGTGGCCAGCCAGGGTGAATATCGGGCCGGAAAGAAAGGCGGCGATAAAAAGCAGAATCAGCCCGGCAACCCCGGTGAAATAGATGCCCTGCCAGAGCATCGCACCCACCCGGTTGTTGCGGCCGGCGCCGACATACTGGGCGATGAAAACTCCACAATAGCTGCCGACACCCCCGAATAATACCAGGAAGACAAAGGCGGCTCCGCTGGCCGGACTGGCTGCTGAGATCGCCTCGAGGCTGTAGTTGGAGAGAAAGACCCGATCAGTGAATTCCATCACGGTCACCGCAGCCATCCCCATAACCAGCGGCAGGCAGACGCCGAGCACCTCACGGTAGCGTTGACTGGTGCGCCAATTCCTCAGTTGCTCTTTCATGTGCGGGACTATATTAGGGGACGGTCGGGATGCTTAAACACATTCAGGTGCATGAAAATCCGGCAGGATTACCATATCCATGACTCGCGGTAAATAGCAAACCCCACTTTACTAAATCGTTCAACTTTACCGTGCTCGCCAATGCAACAGCACAGATACTGCGACAACTCCTTAACCGCATGCAATCTAGGGAATAACTCCATTGTCGCCGGACAACAGCCTCCAGGAAGCCGATAAGAGCGAAGAAGAGACGCTGGGTGTTGACCTGGACAAACTCAGTGGAACGGACAAAAAAATTATCGTAAAAGCACCCTTATACAACAATATATGGAAAAAATATCTAATTTGGTTAAACACAAATTGGGGGGCGTGGTAAGCTGAAGATGGGTACCAGATTTGTCACCTCTCTATTGCTGCTTTGCATGTTCATTGCAAGCAGCGGAACTGGCTGATATGAGATTTGCTCTGATGAGCCGGGGTGATGCCGGCGCGGGGCAAAGGATTATTTCAACGAGGCCCTGAGCATTGATCCTGGCAATCCATATGCCCTGGTCAACCTAGGCATGGCAATCGAGAAAGAGGGTGAGTATGAACAAGCCATCCAGCTCCATGAGCGCGTTCTGTTCCAGGCAGCAGGGCAAGACGGCGGGGCGAGCGCTGCGGTCCCCCCCGCCTGGTTAAAATCGCCAAAGAAAATCTCAACCATGCCAAGAACTTAAGGCAAAATAGCCAGTTTCTCCAAAAACATTTTATCATCTCGATTTTCTGTTCTTATTTCTTATTGTATACTATATCTTGTGGTTTTCCGCTTGTCGGGGCAGTAAATGTAGTGTATATGCTATCCAGACACGATGACACACGCGCTTCGTGGGGAAAGAGGTTCGGAGATAATTCATTTTCTACAATTTTTCACATTTTGGCAGGTGATACCATGCTTGAACCCTATACTGATGGTGAGGGAGGCCAGGCGCCCGACAGTGGTGCCTCTGAAATCTTAACGGAAACGGCCGAAACCGTTCTGAAGCGTCGCTATTACCTCAAGGACCAGGACGGCAATCCGGTGGAGAGCTGGGAAAGGCTTTGTGAGCGTGTGGGCAACGCTGTGGCGGCCGGCAAGCGTAAACCGAAGAACTACGATACTCTGCGTAAGCGGTTTTACGATATGATGTACAACCTCGAATTTCTGCCCAACTCGCCGTGCCTGATGAACGCCGGCACAGATCTTGGGCAGCTGTCCGCCTGCTTCGTCTTGCCAGTGGAGGATTCGATGGACGGCATTTTTTCCGCCGTCCGTAATGGGGCCCTGGTCCATAAAACCGGCGGGGGTACGGGGTACGCCTTCTCTCGGCTGCGGGCAAAAAATTCATCTGTCCAGTCGACCCAGGGCGTGGCTTCGGGACCGCTCTCTTTCGCCGCCGTCTTCGATGCCGCCACAGAGACCATCAAGCAGGGCGGCAAGCGGCGTGGTGCCAACATGGGTGTGCTGCGAATCGACCATCCCGATATTCTTGACTTCATTACCGCCAAGCAGGATCAGGAACAATTCAATAACTTCAATTTTAGCGTTGCGCTCTCCGATGTATTTATGCAGGCGCTGGAAGTCGATGGCACTTACGAACTCATTGAGCCGTCTACAGGTGAACCGGTCAGGGAGTTGAAGGCCAGGGAGGTATTCGATCAGATCGTCGATCTGGCCTGGCTCAATGGTGAACCAGGCGTGCTGTTTATCGACGCTGCCAACAAGGGCAATCCGACGCCCCACCTGGGCTCCTTCGAGGCCACCAACCCCTGCGGCGAGCAGTGGCTGCTGCCCTACGAGAGCTGTAATCTCGGATCCATAAACCTGGCAATGTTCGTTAATGACGGTGAAGTCGATTACAGCAGGCTCGAGCACACGGTGCGCACGGCAACTATTTTCCTCGACAATGTCATCGACTGTAACCGTTTTCCCATACCTGAAATCGAGGAAATGACTCTGAAGACCAGAAAAATTGGCCTTGGCATCATGGGGCTGCACGACATGCTTATCCAGCTCGGCATCCCCTACGCCAGCGATGAGGGCCGTCAGCAGTCTTCGGAGGTGATGAACTTCATCCGCGATATTTCAGAAGACGAGTCGACCAAGATCGCCAAGCAAAAGGGACCGTTTCCTGCCTTCGACAAAGACACGGCTACCTACGAACCGAGGCGGAACGCAGCGCTGACCTCGATCCAGCCCACCGGTACGGTGTCGATGATTGCCGATTGCGCATCGGGGTGTGAACCCTACTTTTCCATCGTCATGATCAAACATGTGATGGATGACGACCGGTTGGTTTTAGTCAACAAATATTTTGAAAAAATTGCCAAAGACGAGGGCTTCTATTCCAGGGAGCTGATGGACAAGGTGGCGGACAGCGGGACGGTGATAGGCCATCCCGAAATCCCACAGAAGTGGCAGGAAATTTTTAGAACTGCCCAGGACATCAGCCCCGATGATCATATCAAAATGCAGGGCATCCTCCAGCAGAGCGGAGTGGACAGTTCGATATCGAAAACAATTAACCTGCCATCCACCGCCAACCGTGAAGATGTGCGGCGATCGTATTTGCTGGGCTACAATCTGGGCTGTAAGGGCTTGACCGTGTATCGTGACGGTTCTCGCGATTCCCAGGTGCTCAATACCAAGGAGCGCTCTGAGCAGTCCGACGGCGAGGAGCAGACTGCCGTGGTCTCCAGCAACGGCAAACGAACCCTGCCCGACGCCCTCAGCGCCAAGCGCTATCGGGTCAAAGACCAGGACGGGAAATCGGTCTATATCATTGTCTGCTTTGACGAGAATGAACGCCCCATGGAGGTGTTCGCCAAGTTCCCCTTCGACAACCGCGTCGATCTCAAGGACAAATCGACCATGTGGACCACCACCTGCCGCCTGGTTTCACTGGCTCTGAGGTTTGATGTGCCGATGAACGAGATAATCAAACAGCTGGATCGCTCCAGCGGCCATATGCTCGACCTCCCGGCCCAGCTCAGCAAGCTGTTCAAGTCTTTCATGGCCGGAACCCAGCACGGCTTTGCCGATACCTGTCCGGAATGTGCCGGCAATCTGGTGTTTGAAGAGGGATGCGAAACCTGCAAAGCGTGCGGCTATTCGAAATGCGCCTAAGGACTTCGCAAATAGACATCACCTGAGGACTGAGACAATGGCCAAATTAGGCAGAAACGAACGTTGCCCCTGCGGCAGCGGAAAGAAATACAAGCATTGCTGCGCCCGCAATCCCCAGGTGGAGAAGCGTCCCTCAACCCCGGAGGAGCAGCTCAAAATTTCCCTGATGAAGGCAGTTGAAAAGAGCGTGGCAGCAGCCAGCCAGAAGCAGAAGCAGATCCAGGAACTGGGGGTCTTCGTGCTGCTCTCCACTTCACGGGGCAATTGCTGGCTCTTCGAGGTAACCCAGTCCGACTGTGTACAACTGGCAAGGGATGCAGAGCTGTTGCCCGTCCCCATCGATGAAAATCCTGAAACCATCGAAATCGAGTGGAGCCATACCTATAGGGTGAAAGACAGACAGATGGTAATCACCGCTTACAGCGATAAAAGCGAAATGGTGATGGAGGATTGTCCGGTGAAGGAGGTTTCGGCGTCTATCAAACGGATTCGCCGTAAAATACCCCAGGAGATGCTTTCTGAAATACACATAGGGTAGGTGTTAATGCATACAGGGACGCAATTAAACTGCGTCCCCTCATCATAAGAATCAATCACCGTGCCAGTTTACCCAAGAGTCGTCCCTATGCTGCTCTGCATGGGGACAATTTTTTTCCTTTCCCATCAGCCGGGCGATACTCTCAATCTCCCAATATTTCCTGGGGCCGATAAGCTGGTCCATATGATTGTCTATGGGGTGCTGAGCTGTTCGGTGATTTTCAGTTTCTCTCCTGAAGTGAGAAAGCAGAGAAGGGGAATGGTGCTGACAGCGGCGATTCTCGTGCCCCTGCTGTTCGGCCTCAGCGATGAGTATCACCAGAGCTTTGTGGCTGGACGAAGCGCCGAGTTTCTCGATCTTGTTGCAGATGGAGCAGGCGGTCTGATGGTTGGGCTGGCGTGGCTTTTAAAGAGGTGACACAATTAAATTGTGCCCGCTCTCGCTCCGTCATTAGTTTTCAAGTAGATTGGGTTGTTGACCTCAATTAAAGACAGAATAACAATTATATAAATTATTAATTAGATAATTTACTTCATTAATAATCTGGCCATCTCCTTGGCAAAGTAAGTAATGATTATGTCAGCCCCGGCCCGTTTAATGGAGAGCAGCGCTTCCTGCATCACTCGTTCACCGTCGATCCAACCCTTGGCCTCGGCTGCCTTGATCATCGCATACTCCCCGCTGACCTGATAGGCGGCCAGCGGCAGGTCAAATTCGTCTCTGAGCCTGGCAATGATGTCGAGATACGCTAGGGCCGGTTTGACCATGAGCACGTCTGCCCCCTCATCAACGTCCAGTGTTGCCTCCCGAAGTGCCTCACGGCTGTTGGCGGGATCCATCTGATATGCTCGACGGTCCCCAAATTGCGGAGTCGATTCGGCGGCATCACGAAATGGACCGTAGTACGCCGACGCATATTTGACCGCATAGGACATGATCGGCATCATCTCGAAATTGTTCTCATCCAGGGTTGCCCGGATTTCCGCGACCCGTCCGTCCATCATGTCCGACGGGGCGACAAGGTCAGCGCCCGCTTTGGCGTGGGAGAGGGCCGTTTTCGCCAGAATCTCAAGGGTGGTGTCGTTGTCCACTTCGTCGTTCACCAGAAATCCGCAGTGGCCATGATCGGTGTATTCGCACAGACAGACGTCAGTGATGACCAGAAGCTCTGGTATCTTGTTTTTCAGTTCCCTGATCGCGCGTTGGACAATCCCGTCTTGGTCGTGGGCGCCCGAGCCCAGGCCGTCTTTTTTCTCAGGGATGCCGAAGAGGATCACCGCGTTGACGCCGAGCGTCTGCAATTCCTTTGCCTCAATGGCGATTTGATCGACGCTGATCTGGTGTACACCCGGCATTGAGGATACCTCTTTCTTCACTTTTTTCCCGGGTACAATAAAAAGGGGATAGACAAGCTGAGCAGCCGACAGAGAAGTTTCGCGTATAAGGCTTCGCAGAGCTTCATTGCGCCGCATCCGACGGGGACGATATTCGGGATAGACCATATTGAATCTCCTTTACAGCTGAAGCCCTGAGGCTCCGGCTCAGTTGATTATTTCAAGACTCTTGAGCTTCTTATGCAGGTGACTGCGTTCCAGACCCACCGTCTCGGCGGTTCTGGTAATGTTGCCTTGGTTCTCCTCGAGCTTTTGCTGCAGGTACTCGCGCTCGAAAAGTCTTCGGGCTTCTTTGAAATCGTTTGTCGCAAAAGGTGTCCGTGAGGTCCTCCCTGCCAGACCTGCTGCCTGACCTAGAAACCTCTTGACCGTATCTGCTTCGATCGTTTCCCCGGGACACATGATGGCGAGACGTTCTACGAAGTTCCTGAGTTCACGAACGTTGCCGGGCCAATTGTGGTTTTTCATTGCGGAGAGAGCTTCAGCACTGAGTTTTTTCGGAACCAGCCCCTTTTCTTTTACTCTCTGCATCAGTTCTGCCACGAGCTCAGGAATATCTTCCGTCCGTTCAGCAAGACGCGGTACATGAATTGGGACCACATTGAGGCGATAGTAAAGGTCGGCCCTGAAGTTGCCCTTCTCGATTTCCTCTTCAAGATTCTTGTTGGTGGCGGCTAAAACCCTGACATTGACCTTGATGGTCCGGCTGCCGCCGAACCGCTCGAATTTCTGTTCCTGGAGAATGCGCAGGATCTTGGCCTGGGTTTTCAGGCTCATATCACCGATTTCATCCAGGAAAAGGATACCGCCGCTGGCCAGGTCGAATTTACCCCGTTTGTTGGATTGAGCGCCGGTGAATGACCCCTTTACGTGCCCGAAAAGTTCGGATTCGATCAGTTCTTCAGGAATTGCCGTACAATTTACCTCTATCATTGGCTGGTCGGCGCTGGTTGAGAGACGGTGAATGGCCTGGGCGACCAATTCCTTTCCGGTGCCGTGTTCTCCGGTAATAAGCACCCAGGCGTCAGTCGGGGCGACCATCTCGATCTGCCGGCGCAATGAGGCGATCCTTTCGGACTCGCCGGTGAGTTTCGCTTTTTCGACCGATCGTTCACGCAATAACCGGTTTTCATTTTCGAGACGAGCATAGCGCAGTCCGTTGGCCACTGAGAGAATTACTTTCTCATATGAGAGTGGCTTCTCGATAAAATCATGGGCACCGTCCTGTATCGCCTGGACCGCTGTTTCGATATTGCCGTGGCCGGAAATCATGATAACCGGGATGTCCAGGCGATCTTTGATCCGCTTCAGGGCGGTCAGGCCGTCCATGCCATCACCTAGCCAGATATCAAGAAGCACCAAGGCAACATTTTCAGTCTCCACCAGTTCCAATCCTTCCTCGGCGGTTGAAGCGGTGAGGGTGGAAAATCCTTCGTCCTCTATAATGTCGGAAAGCGATTCCCGGATGGTCGCTTCGTCATCGATTATGAGAATTGGTTTATTCATGGCTTCGGGAATTCAGAATCGGGATCATGCATCGATGTCAGGAAAAGTCAGATCCGTGCCGGGCGTAACGTTGCTGTTGGTCAATGGCAATTCGACGGTAAAAACAGAGCCACTGGGTGTGTTGTCCTGCACCCTGATGTAGCCGCCATGATCATTGACGATGGTGGAGACGATGGCAAGTCCCAGTCCTGTGCCGGTTTTCTTGGTTGAAAAATAGGGTTCGAACAATCTGAGTTTGTGCTCCTTGCTGATCCCGGGACCGTCGTCAAAAACCATAAGCAGTACTGACTGAGCAAACATATTAATCGTCAACTCCACATCTATCTTACCGCCGTCGGACAAGACGGCAACACCGTTATCGAGCAGATTGATGAGGCAGCGTTTAATCTGTTCACCATCAAAATCGAAGATCGGGATATCATCCTCAACTTTCAGGGTGAATTCTATATGCTTGTGAGCTTCCTGATAGAGCACCAGAGTATCAGCTGCCAGAGCAACCAGATCTCCCGGTGATTTATTAATCTTTGGCATTCTTGCAAATTGGGAAAACTCACCCACCAGCTGTTTGAGTGCATCGACCTGGGTGATAATAGTTTCGGTGCAGCGGTCGAAGACCGAATCTTCCTCCTGCAGTATCTCGGGATAACGC
>JABDQA010000196.1 GCA_013042475.1 Desulfofustis sp. | reverse complement strand
CGATACCGGTCATCGCCATACACGGTAAAATGGTTTCCGAAAACTATGTAACGGCCAAGGATTGGCACCCCCTGGACGAGGACACCGCAGGACGGTGCAATTACTTTGAAGGCGATATCGGCGGCATGGCCAATGCTGCCGATTGCTGGAGAAGAATCAAAGGTCGCGCACACTTTGTAGTGCAGCAAAGGGGCTCCGAGGCTGTCAAGCAGTGAGAGCTGGGGAGGTAACTCCTCGTCCATCTGGGCCGGGGTCATGGTTCTGCTCACCCCCGAGATGCCCACTGCATCAAGATTCTGAAGATTTTCCTGAAGCCTTTCTCGGGTTGGGTGACCGAGAAACAGGGCCGTACGTACACCATTAATGGTGAGGGCCTCCATGGAATCGGCCGAACCGGTAAAATCGTCTCCGTAGAATGCGAGCAATAGTGGGTTCATGGGTGCTTGTGGCAGTTAATTTTTCCAGGTTCTGCCCAGGGCCCCAGAAGGGTGGAATAGAGCAGCTGACGTTCATAAAGAATTTTCGAGTAGGATAACAATTCACCAATTTTTTCCGAGTTGCTCATGTTTTATCCTTTACGGTGTGCGGCACAGCTGTGGTCATGTTGAGCCTAGCTCTCGCCGCAGCGTTGCCGGTCTGATGCTGTGAATAGTATTTTCTATATGTTCCTGAAGTATAGCGGCAGTCTGTTCCTGATCTCCCCGGCGCATCGCCTCGAATATTCTGCGGTGATAGATCCTCCCCGTCTGGTTGCCAAGTGCGATGACCACATCCTGCATCGATTTTTGGAACAGATCGCTGAGTATCTGATTCACTTTGATGATCAGCGAATTTCCGGAGATAAGACAGAGTTTCTTGTGGAAGGCAAGGTCTAGCTCGGTGATTGCTTCGATCTGCTCCTCCGGGGTCCGTTCCAGATCTTCCACGTTTTTTTCGAGGTAATCGAGATCTTCACTGGAGAGGTTGTCGAAAAGGAGGGGAATAAGCCCGACTTCGAGTATTTTTCTGAATTCGAGAACTTCCAGGATGGATTTTTTGTCCAGGCCGATAATCGGGACCAGCAGATCCATGTTCATGTCCACTGAGACATCAACTACGAAAGTGCCTTCGCCCTGTCTGGAAACCAGAAATCCTTGGGCAATCAAAGATTTCAAGGCAGTCCTCACCGATACCCGGCTGACGCCGGTCAACCGGCAGAGCTCAGCCTCGGAGGGTATCTTTTCACCCGGCTGCCAGTGACCATCAAGGAGCAGCGCCCTGAGCTGCTCATACACCTGGTCGTGAATCTTCTCACTTTTTATCGTTCTGATTGGAGCCGGATTCATGGGTGTTACCTTCAATCGATCGTTTCGGGGACAAACTTATAATCTGTCAACATTTCTGATCCCTAGTAGGCGGTAACTCCCCCGTCTACGGGCAGAGCTACGCCGTTAATAAAGCCGGCTTCGTCAGAGGCCAGATAAAGAGCTGCTTCGGCGATATCCTGTAAACTTGCCATTCTTCCCAGCGGCACTTCACCGATCCGCTGCTCCTTCCAGACCGGGTCTTTCAGCATCTGTTGTACCATTGCGGTGTTGGCGGTACTCGGGTTAATCGAATTACAGCGTATATTGAACTCACCATATCTTGAGGCGATCGCCTTGGTCAGGGTGGTCAGCGCTCCTTTTGCGGTGGTATAGGCCTCCGGGGTAAATTTATGTCCGATCAGACCGCAGACCGAGCTCATGTTGATGATCGACCCGCCCCCCGAGTTCTTCATGAGCGGCAGAACATGTTTGATGCCGAGAAAAGGTCCTTTGATATTGACCTGATACATCATGTCCAGCTCTTCGGGGTGCATCTCCTCGATGGGCTTGCGAATATTGATGCCGGCATTGTTGACCAAGATATCGAGCCGCCCGACCTCGGCGACGATCTGCGTACAGACTTGCTGCCAGTCGCTCTCCTCGCTCACATCGAGCCGGAGAAAGCGCACGCTTCCAGGCTCCTGGCTCAGTTCGGTGGCTGCCTCATTTCCGGTTTCTTGATTTATATCAGCGATGTAAACAGTGGCGCCCTGACGACAGAAAGTACGGGCAATGGCGAGGCCGATTCCCTGGGCACCGCCGGTAATAAGAGCACTCTTCTCTCGGAGTTTCATGACCTTCTCCAAAAGGGGTTTGCGTTGAAAGTCGTTGACAGTGGATGGGGGTTGTAATACGTATTACAAATTGTATATTGCTGCATGGTTAGGCCGAAGTCAAGACCATTTTGACTTGAATCTGCGGTGGTTTTCGAAGGCTACCAACAAAAAAAATAACGTGAGATGAAACGAACACGCGGAGAAAGAGTAGCAACCAGCTCCCGGCCAGGAGTAATGATGACTCTACTGATCATTGCAGTATTCTTCTCCATGCTGGGACGGGTAATTTTCTCACCGCTGATGCCTTACCTTCAGCAAGAATTGACGATTTCGCTTGCCACCGTAGGCACTCTGTTTCTGTTTGTCAGTGTCAGTTTTTCAGTGGTAATGATGTGCTCAGGATTCCTATCGTCTTCTGTGGGGCACGGTAATACGGTAGTTATCGCGCTGGGGGCAATAGCACTTGGTCTTTTCATCTCAGGATTGGCGGTAAATGAATTGATTTTGGCAATAGGTATGATCTGCATTGGATCGGGAGCAGGTACTTACGCACCGTCGGGCATTGCGATGATTAACACGAAGATCACCCCTGAGAGAAGGAGCACGGCCTTTGCTTTTCATGAGATTGGACCAAATCTGGCAATGCTGGTGTCTCCATTGATTGTTCTAGGGGCGGTACCAATATTGGGGTGGCGCGGTGTACTGTTCCTGCAGGGATTTCTCTGCTGCGTTGGGGCAATTTCTTTCCATTATTTTGCGGCATCGGATAGTGGGGTGGGAGCAAGGCCAAATCTGACCACCATTAGGACCATTCTTCGTCTTCCTGACGCCTACATGGGAATGCTCATGTTTTCGGCCTCAATAGCCGGATGGCAGGGTGTATTCAATATTCTTCCTGCCTATCTCGTCGCCCATTCAGACTGGTCTGTGGAGCACGTGAATTTGCTAGTGACTCTTTCGCGGGTCATTAGCATATCCATGCTGCTTCTCGCAGGCAGGATAATTAGGAAATTTGGGAATAGACGCACGATCATTGGGATTCTCAGCTTTACCGCAATTTTGACCGGTTTATTCAGCGTAGCTCAGGGCCGGCTGCTGGAGATTGTCGTAATCCTTCAGCCCGCTTTGATCGCGGTAATGTTTCCCGCCCAGTTGTCCTGTCTGGCCGAGATTGGTGAGCCATGGTACCAGAATGTCACCATATCGCTGATAATTACTGTGGCGATGGGGGTCGGCGCCGGGCTGGTACCAGCCCTGCTGGGAATCTTTGGTGACTATGATCTAGGCTGGCTGGGCTTTGTCTGTCTGAGTAGCTTCATTTTTGTGGTAGCAGTGATTCTGGCTTTCACCAGGTCTTTTTGCAGGAAATAAGGAATTCCTAAATATTGGCGTTGCTGCCTGATTCCCCTGCAAATCTGCCCTCTACCACTACTACATGGCATCCCTGCGCAGGGCGACTGGGATACCATGGGAAATGATCGGGTGGTCGGAAACATAGTCGGCGGCAATAGCAGAGTTGTAATCATTGAAAATTTTATTATTATTCTCACAATTTCAGCCGTACCGCATTTCCATCCATCCAGGGAGCAGACTATGAACTTATTGCACCGCAGCGCTCTGATTGTCTTGATGCTGATCTTATCTGCAACGTGTGTAATTGCGGATGAATATGATGATACCAAACAGCTATTCGTCAACGCGGGCTTGGGTGAATGGTTTGAAAAAGCCTACGGCTATGCGCTTTTTCCGACCATCGGCAAAGGCGGGTTCTTTGTGGGTGGCGCCTATGGTGAGGGACGGGTCTATGAGCAGGGACGGCACGTGGGCTACTCCAGTATGATCCAGGCAAGCATAGGCTTGCAGATGGGAGGCACTGGGTTCAGTCAGGTGGTTTTCTTCGAAGATCAACGGGCCTTTGCTGAATTCGTCAGTGGTAGCTTCGAGTTCGAGGCGGAAGCCCAGGCCACGGTTTTGACCGCAGCCGCAGGTGCTTCAGCTTCCACCGGTGGCAGTTCGGCGGTGGCCAGCGGAACCAAGAACGATGTCGCCATCTCCGGTGCAGGCTACAGCGGCGGCATGGCCACCTTTACGATCACCAAGGGGGGGCTGATGTACGAGGCCTCGATTGGCGGCCAGAAATTTAG
>JABDQA010000067.1 GCA_013042475.1 Desulfofustis sp. | reverse complement strand
CCGATGGGGCCGTGGTGTTGGGCATCAGAAAGGAGCCCCTGGCTATGACCGTTCCGGGGCTGGTCACCGAATTGCAGCCGGTCTGAGCCTTGTCACCGATGATGGCGCCGAATTTACGCATACCGGTGGAACACAACTTCCCCGCGTAATTGACCTGGACGTTGCCTGGAATAAACCTGAGATTGGCACATTTAGTGCCGGCTCCCAGGTTGGCATCGTTGCCGACGATGGAATCACCCAGATAGGCGAAATGCCCGGCTTTGGCATCGTTGAGAAAGACCGAATGCTTGACCTCGGTGGTATGGCCGACCACGCAGCGCTCCCCGATCAGGCAGTACCCCCTCAGGTAGGCGCCCTGACGCACTTCGGTCAGATCGCCGATGATGGCAGGGGCCTTGATGGTTGCCCCTCCTTCGACAAGGACGCCTTGGCCGATGGCGATCCTGGTCCCCAGGAACACGGCGCCGGCCATGATCAGCGAAGCTCCTTCGAGTACTTCGCCATCCTGGCTGATGACCAGCCCGCCACGAAGAGTGTCACCATAGTCTATGTGACAGCGATGCGCTTCGATTAGGCTGTCTTGGTAAAGTACAAGATGTTCTGTGGCGGCCACGCCGTAGGCCAGGCTGCGTAACAATTGCTCTTGGTAATGATAGTCGTCCATGTACTTTTTGAGATTTTGCAAGGCGGACCAGACAGGTTGGTCTTCGCTGAACAGCGCAGCATGAGAGAAGTGGGTGAGATCAAACAGCAGGTCTGCAGAAAGCATGGTTCCCTCACGTTAGAATGGTAGTGTAATGGTAAACAAGTGCTGAAATCAAACAACTATTGTTGAAATGGATGAATAGTTCAAGATTTTTCCTGCCGCTCCGGTTCCAGGCCCCGATCCTGCTTGACTTCACGACCTCAAATGTTTAGCTTTTGACCGGCTTTTTAGGGTGCAGTTAAACCATTATTTATTGACAAGTACGAGTACGGAATCAGCTAAGTTTTTAATCGGCCGACACGGTGCAGTAGATCGTTCTTGGCCCTCCTGGAGGTAGGTTTGGAGTTCAATGACTCGCTCAGCATAGGGATGGATGATCTGTCCAGAACCGATGATATAGAAATACCCGACATGTTACCGATGATGGCGGTCAGGGATGTCGTTATTTTCAATTACATGATTATTCCGCTGTTCGTTGGGAGACCCGGTTCGATCGAAGCGGTCAACGAGGCTCTGAACAATGATAAGCTGTTGATGCTGGTCACCCAGAGGGATGCGACCAAGGATGATCCCGGTCCGGACGATCTCTATTCTGTCGGCATGGTCTGCATGATCATGAGAACCCTGAAGCTGCCGGACGGCAGGCTCAAGGTGCTGGTTCAGGCGATGTCCAAAGCCAGGGTGAGCGATTACCTGCGCACCGATCCGAGCTATCAGGTAAAAGTCGAGGTGATCGAGGACGAAGAGGCGGGAGATGTCGATGTAGAGGTTGAGGCCATGATGCGCACGGTCAGGGAACAGACCGAAAAAATCATGTCGCTGCGGGGCATCCTGTCCGCCGACCTGATGATGATCATCAACAATATCGAAGATCCCGGTCGGCTGGCCGATTTGATCGGTTCGAACCTGCGCCTTAAAATTCCCGAGTCCCAGGCAATTTTAGAGGAAACCAACCCGATTCAGCGGTTGAAACTGGTCAATAACCTGCTCAGCAAGGAACTCGAAGTCTCCACCGTCCAGGCCAAGATCCAGAATGAAGCGAAGGAGGAGATGAGCAAGTCTCAGCGCGAATATATCCTCCGCGAGCAGCTTCATGCCCTGCAGAAGGAACTCGGTGATGGAGACGATCGCAGCCAGGAAATCGACGAGCTTGAACAGAAACTCAGAAAAACCAAGATGCCGAAGCCGATCCGCAAGGAGGCCCGCAAGCAGCTTCGGCGTATGGAAATGATGCACCCGGATTCCTCCGAGGCCACCATTATTCGAACCTACATCGACTGGATTCTCGATGTGCCGTGGAAAAAAGGCACCAAGGATTTTCTCGATCTGATCCGGGCCAAAGAGATTCTGGATGAGGACCATTACGGGCTCGACCGGGTCAAAGAGCGCATTCTGGAGTTTTTGGCTGTCCGCAAGCTTAATCGATCGACGAAAGGCCCGATTCTGTGTTTTGTCGGCCCCCCCGGGGTTGGCAAAACTTCGCTGGGCCAGTCCATCGCCCGGGCCATGGGCAGAAAATTCCACCGCATATCGCTCGGCGGCATGAAGGACGAGGCCGAGATCCGCGGCCACCGGCGTACCTATATCGGGGCGATGCCGGGAAGGATCGTGCAAGGGCTGAAAACGGTTAAGTCCAACAACCCGGTCTTCATGATGGACGAGGTCGACAAGGTCGGCGCCGATTACCGCGGTGACCCGTCATCGGCGCTGCTTGAAGTGCTCGATCCGGAGCAGAATTTCGAATTCTCCGATCACTATCTGAACATGCCTCTGGATCTTTCAAAGGTGATGTTTATCACCACCGCCAATATGGCTGACACCATCCCCGGTCCGCTTTTGGACAGGATGGAGGTGATCAGGCTGTCGGGGTATACACTCGAGGAGAAGCTGGTTATTGCCAACCGCTATCTGCTGCCCCGTCAGATAGGTGAGAATGGCATCAAGAAAAGCCAGCTTAAAATAACCGACACCACGCTGACCAGGATCATCACCCATTACACCCAGGAAGCGGGGCTGCGTAACCTGGAGAGGGAAATATCCAAAATCTGCCGTAAGGTAGCCAGAAAGATTGCAGAGGGCGGCAAAGGACCCTACTCGGTGTCCACCAGAAACCTTGATAAGTACTTGGGACCCCCGAAGACAATCCCGGAATCTGAGATCGAGACGCTCGATCAGCCCGGACTGGTCACCGGTCTGGCCTGGACCGAAGTTGGTGGTGAAATTCTTCACATCGAGGTCAATCTGATGCCCGGCAAGGGCAAACTGATTCTCACCGGGCAGCTGGGCGAGGTCATGAAAGAGTCGGCCCAGGCGGCATTGACTTACTGCCGCAGCAGGTCCACGGACCTCAACGTGGAGAAGGACTTTTTCGACCAGACAGACATTCATGTCCATGTGCCCGCCGGCGCCATTCCCAAGGACGGACCTTCCGCCGGCATCACCATTGCCACGGCTCTCTACTCGGCCATTTCCGGACGGAAGGTCAGACGAGATCTGGCCATGACCGGCGAAGTGACTTTAAGGGGCAGGGTATTGCCCATTGGCGGTTTGAAGGAAAAAGCCCTGGCCGCGCTGCGGGTCGGAATTCCGAATGTGATCATTCCCGAGCAGAACCAGAAGGAGCTGGTAGAAATACCGGAAGACATCAGGCGGCGCATGAAATTCCACCCGGTCAAGGATATGGATGAAGTAATCGGACGGGCATTCCAGAAGACTGAAAAAGCAAAGCGCCGAAAAATCCGACGTGCAGCAGCCTGAGCATCAGGAACAGTCCGCAGTTGTTCCTAAGAAGAGATCAAAATTAAGGGGCGCTCTCAGGGCGTCCCTTTTTCTTTTGGCGGCGGTTGTCATCGCCGCCGGCTCGTTCGCCTTCTACGCATTGATGCCGGGGCCTCGAGTTGAAGTTTCTCATAGTAGGGTGTTTATCTCCAAGGGAGCCTCTGTTGAGGAGATTGGCGACCTGCTCGAGTCGGCGGGGCTTCTCGATTCTGATCCCCGCTTTCTGCTGTTGACCAGAATCCTTGGCGTTGCTTCCAGACTTCCTGCGGGCGAGTTTATTCTCGATACCAATCAGAACCCGGTCGATCTGCTCAACCAGCTGGTAGACGCCAAACCGGTTCAGCATCAACTCACCGTTGTCGAAGGATTGACGATGGAAGAAATTGCCGAACTGTTTGCCGCGGCAGGCTGGATTGACAAGGATCGATTTCTGGCTCTTGCCGGCGACCCAGCTACCATAACCGCGTTCGGACTCGATGGAATAGCCAGTCTTGAGGGCTACCTGTTTCCGGATACCTACCAGCTGATCAAACCCTCCCCGGGAGAGGGGAAAATACTTGCTCGCCTGGTGAATCGTGCGTTGGAGGTGTACGGCTCGCTCGATTTTGGCAACGCAGACCTGAGCCGGCATCAGGTATTTACCCTGGCGTCGATTGTCGAGAAGGAAACCGGCATGGCGGACGAACGTCCGGTTATTGCCTCGGTGTTCCACAATCGACTCAGGAAGCGTATGAAACTGCAGTCGGATCCGACCGTGATCTACGGGATCGATGGTTTCAACGGGCCGCTGACGAAAAAAGATCTGAAAACGCCGACGCCCTACAATACTTATTCAATTAACGGTTTGCCGCCGGGACCGATCTGCAGCCCAGGTCGAGATTCACTGCAGGCCGTATTAACGCCCGCCGATACCAACTATCTTTACTTTGTCTCGAAGAACGACGGCAGCCATTATTTCTCCGCCAGCCTGGGTGAGCACAACCGTGCGGTGAGGAAGTATCAACGTTAATTTCCAGGCGCGGACAATGGATTAGTGGAATTTTTCCATAATTCTGATATCTTTGACTGCTACCTGAAATAATGGTTTTTGGGTGTTGTCACATGCTGCCTTTAAAGGGCTAAATAGATGTGGCGTTTATAGCAAGTAAGAAATATGGAGTGTTGGTAGTTGAAGATAGCACTGGTTCAGGTAAATCCGATCATCGGGGATTTTCGTTACAATTGTGAAAAGATTACTCGTTTTGCCCAAAAAGCAGTTACTGCAGGCTGTGATCTTGCCGTCTTTCCAGAACTAGCCGTATCAGGCTATCCCCCCCTCGACCTGCTTGAAAGACGTTCCTTCATAGACGACCACGAGGCGGCCGTAAAAAAATTGATAGAGGAGCTACCGCCGATCCCGGTAATGTTCGGCTGCTTTGAAAGATGTGAGGAGCCTGCCGGCAAGCCGCTCTATAACTCAGTGTTCGTGGCCAGGGGCGGCACCATCGTTCATAAAACCAGGAAACAGCTTCTCCCCGAATATGATGTCTTCGATGAAAATCGCTATTTTGAACCGGGTTCTCCCAGTGACCTGTTTTCCTGTGGCGGCTTGAATATAGGAGTCACGGTTTGTGAAGACATCTGGCACTATGCCGTCGATGAATACCACAGCCGTCCCGTTGCCGATCTGCATGCTCAGGCACTTAAGAAAGGTCGCTCACTTGACCTGCTGATCAACGTCTCCGCCTCACCATACCATCGGGGCAAAACCCAGGTGCGCCAGTCAATCTTCTCTACCTTGACCGCTCAGTACGGGATCCCGTTCTTCTATGTGAACCAGGTAGGGGGGCAGGATTCGCTTCTGTTCGATGGTGTCAGCCTGGCCCTTGACGGTTCCGGCAAGACCATTGCCCGGGCGGCGCATTTCGAAGAAGATATGGTGGTAGTCGATACCGAGCAGTGGAGCGGTGAGCTCAGAAGTAACGGGGAAACCGAGGAAGTGGAGCTGGTGCATGACGCTCTTGTGATGGGTATCCACGATTATGTGACCAAGAGCGGTTTCAGCCAGGCCGTGCTCGGGCTCTCCGGCGGAATCGATTCAGCCCTGACCGCGGCCTTGGCTGTGCGTGCCCTGGGGGCTGAGAATGTGCTTGGTATCGCCTTGCCGTCGCCTTACAGCTCGAAGGAATCACTCGAGGATGCAGAAGCACTTGCCAGGGGCTGTGGCTGTCGATTCGAAATAGTTCCCATAGCGGATCTCTTCGAAGGTTACCGTAAATCTCTTGGCCAACTCTTTGCAGGCCGCGAAGAGGATGTCACGGAACAGAACATCCAGGCGAGGATTAGGGGTAATTTGCTGATGGCCTTGTCCAACAAATTCAACCATCTGCTTTTGACCACCGGCAACAAGAGCGAGATGGCGGTCGGCTACTGTACCCTCTATGGAGATATGAGCGGAGGCTTGGCGGTTATATCCGATGTTCCCAAACAACTGGTTTACGACCTTGCCCGCTTTATCAATCGCAGCGGTGATGTCATCCCCTCAACTATCCTGGAAAAACCGCCCTCGGCGGAGCTTAAACCGGACCAGCGGGATGAGGACGATCTACCTCCATACGAACTGCTCGACCAGATCCTGGAGCTCTACCTCGAAGAGGGCTGCGGCAAGGCAGAAATCGTGCGTCGCGGCTTCGATCCTGTGGTGGTTGATGATATAGTCCGCCGCATCAGGATTAACGAATATAAGCGCAAGCAGGCCCCGATGGGATTGAAAGTCACCAGCAAGGCCTTCGGTTTCGGCAGACGTTTGCCCAATGTCCAGAATTATCGGGGTTGAATCACGCAGTCCATGAATAATCTCCTCTCTTTTAAAGCAATATCGACGTTGCTGTCGCTTGCCATTGTCGTGGTGCTGGTGGCAGTTCTCATCTATCGTGAATACCGGCTCGAGCGGCCGGAGCAGATTCAGATCACCACCTCTGGTCGGGTCGATATGTGTCTGGAGTGCCACACCAAAGAGAAGCTTGATCCCGCCCACGATGCCAAGGTGATTGGCTGTACCCCATGTCACCTCGGTGATCCGCTGGCCATCGACAAAGATAAGGCCCACCAGGGAATGGTCATAAACCCCGGAGATCTGAGGGTGGTTGAAAAGACCTGCAGCATCGAGGGGTGTCACCCGGCCGATGCGCAGAAGGTGAAGAATTCTCTGATGGCCACCAACCGTGGCATTTTAGGAACCTTGCTTTACTATTGGGGTGAGAGCGACAGTCAAGATACCGAGATGACAGTAAAAGACCTGATAGACAGCGGTCAGACGTCACTGGCACTCGATTATTACCGCAAGCTCTGTGCCACCTGCCACCTTTGGAAGCAGAAGGACGATCTGCCGGATGCCCCTGCCTGGTTCAGCGAGAAAGGCGGTGGTTGTTCGGCCTGTCACTTTATCATGCCGGCCGGGGCTGAACGACCTTCGGTGATCGAATCTAGCGACGACGACGAGTACGAAGAGGAGGAGGACAAGGAGTTAATTCACCCGCTGGTCACCAGTAAAGTGATTGATGACAATTGCATCCGCTGCCATAACCGTTCCGGTCGTATCGGCTTGTCCTACATCGGCGTTTTTGAATCGGAGGGATACGGTACTCCGTATGAAGCCGGACAGCTTTCCTCGCAACAGATGCCCGGCGCTCGCTTTTACTTCGAGCTGGCCGACGATATTCACCACCGGCGGGGCATGGCCTGTATCGATTGTCACACCAGGGAAGAGGTCATGGGTGATGGCACCAGCTACGCCCACTATGAGGACCAGCTCGAAATCTCCTGTGAAACATGTCACAGTGCCGCGCCCGGAAGGACGAGAAAGGACAACGAACTGACCAATGTTGAAGAGATCGACGGCAATTATCACCTGTTCGGTAAAAACGACGACAAGAAATATAATTTGCGAAAGCCCAAGGCAGGGGTCTGCGATTTTGAGCCACACAAGCGGGTAACCTGCGAGGCCTGTCACTCCACCTGGGTACCCCAATGCTACGGCTGCCATGCCAAGCGTGACGAGTCGGCCACCCACCTCGACAAATTGAGTCTTACCCAGACTAAAGGTCGGTGGGAGGAAGGGCGCTCCTACATACGCTATCGAAAACCGATGCTGGCAATCTGGCAGGACGAGGTGGTAATTGTCACGCCCGGCTGCCAGGATATCGTTACCCTCTACGACGACGAGGGGAAGCTGGAGGATAGTTTCAACCGTTTTACCATGGCAGCGATCAACCCCCACACCACCCAGGAGAAGGGGCGGGAGTGCAATGACTGTCATGCGTCCACCAAAACAGTGGGACTCGGTGAAGGCTCGCTTGCCGTGGTGGATAATAGAGTCGAGTTCAGCCCCCTGGACATCGGTTTGCAGACCGATGCAGGGGAGACGGTGGGCCTCGACAGTTTCGTCACCCTGGACGGCACCCAACTCCAGCATGGTTCGAGGGCCGACCTGAGGGCGTTCAACGGTCAGGAACTGAAGGCGATTCTGCGAGTCGGACTGTGCGCCGATTGCCACGACAGCTACGACGATCCAATCTGGAAAGATTACAATGAGCAGACCGTCTGCATTCGCAGAGACGCTGACAATACCATGGCCCAGGCCGAGTGGCCAAAACCTGCGGCCGATGAAGCTGTGAGGGCTACGGAGGACTGATCATCGCCAGGGTCTGCGGAAATACCCAGGGATTGAAGAAGAATCACCTCAGGGTGCTGGAGCGGGTCGGCAGCCGACGAGTCCGACGCGACCTGATTATCGCTCCTGAGATGGCCCGGACTTTGTGCGAGCTGTCCCACCAACTCAATCGGCAGATTGGTCTGCTCATACACCGATCGGGTAAAGTTGAGCAGGTGATTGTCGGTGACCACAGTGGTTTGATGATCCCGAGGTTGAGCCAGATTAGAGCCACCGGCGGCAGACTGCGCGGCTTGCGGCTGGTGCATACCCATCCGGGTGGCGAAGATCTGACCGATGACGACTTGATGGACCTGCTTTTTCTCAGACTCGATCTGATGTCGGTATTGAAGATAACCGATGAAGGGCTGCCGGAGCGGCTTTATTCTGCACATCTGCTGCCGACAGGTGAAAACGGCCAGATGTGGGGTTTTCTCGATCCGGTTCATCCGGCCAGGCAGGACGAGGGGTTCGACGAGCTGGTCCGGGCTCTCGAGGAGGAATTCAGCCGCCAGCGGCGAACTGCGCAACTCGATCAGGAAAGGGACCGGGCTATTCTGATAAGCGTTACCACCGAAGCGCGGCAGCAGGCCGAAGCCTCGCTTGAAGAACTCCGGGAACTGGCCCGTTCGGACGAGATCATGGTACTGGGTGAGGTGCTGCAGCGCCGCAACAAGATGAATCCCCGCTTCATTCTTGGACGCGGAAAATTAACAGAAATCGTCATCGCCGCACTGCGGCTCGATGCCAACCTGCTGATCTTCAACCAGGAACTTAATCCGTCCCAGATCAGATCCATCACCGACTTCACCGATCTTCGAGTTATCGACCGCACTCAGCTGATTCTCGACATTTTCGCCCATCGGGCGATGAGTAGAGAAGGTAAGTTACAAATCGAGATGGCCCAGCTCAAATATATGCTGCCGCGACTCAGTTCGCGGGACGACGCATTGTCACGATTGACTGGCGGAATTGGCGCGAGGGGACCGGGTGAGACCAAATTGGAGATCGATCGGCGACGCATAAACGATCGTCTGTCAACACTGGCCAAAGAGCTGAAGGCAGTGGGCCGGCAACGCTATCGGCGACGGGCCAAGAGAAGAAAAAAGGATGTGCCGGTTATTTCACTGGTCGGGTACACCAACGCCGGCAAATCCACCCTTTTGAACTCACTGACCGACAGTTCCATTGTCGCTGAGGATAAGCTCTTCGCGACGCTCGACCCAACCAGCAGACGGCTCAGGTTCCCCCAGGAAATCGAGGTGATCATCACCGATACCGTCGGCTTCATCAACCACCTTCCCAAAGATCTTTTACAGGCCTTCAAGGCAACTCTTGAAGAATTAGAAGAGGCCGATCTGCTGGTTCATGTGATCGATATTTCAAACCCCGCCTTTCGGCACCAGATGGAAGTGGTCGAGGGACTTTTGAGAGAGCTCGATCTGGACAGGATTCCCTGCCTGAAAGTGTTCAACAAGACAGATTTAATTGACGCGGATGCACCACTGTGTGAAGTCATTGATCGCGAGGGCGTGGGCATCAGTGCATTGAACCGGGAAAGTTTTGGACAGTTCCTGGACAAAGCCCAGCAGTTGATGAGGAAACTGATCGCCGCAGATTAACAGAAAACGAGCTATTCCAATCAGGTTCGTAGATAAAAGCCCAGGCTTTTTTCAAATGCCTGATCTTTTTTGAACTCGCAACCTATCCGATTCTGGTCTACCGAGCGGACAACAGCCGTTTTCTTGAGCGGTGTGTTGTGCTTGTCGTCGAGGGCGAAATTTACCAGAATTTTCTGACCGACCCGGACGTTATGAACGCCGGAGACCATGAATCCGAGCCCTTCCCTCGAAATATCACTGATAACAGCTCTGCCCCCACCACCTGAGGTGATTTCGTAAAACCCGCTTAATTTCGTGGGTTTTCGGTGTGACCTACGAAAATCAAGGTCAATTGTGAAAGTCTCTTGACAACGACAACGAATATTTATTGAATGTTTATTCCCTCGGAAACTAAATACTGGCACATTTCTAGACATTTCACAGTTTGGGCATACAAATGCTGCAGTGCCATCCTCTGCAACGAAAGCCCTCGACTGAACTTGGCCACGTTCATTTAAGATTACTTCAGAGCGCATCGCCGGCCTCCCCAAATGTATGTTATATATAACTAAATTATATATATATTTTAGAAAAAGTCCAGATTTTGCGAACGTTTAAATTCGTTAGGAAAGGAGTAGATGCGATTGACCGGTAGCGACGGGGTCAATCGTAGATAATCACCGGATATCGAGACAACTGGGATTCGGTTTCTTCATCGAGTTGATCGACTACCTCGTGAATCGCGAAAAGGTGATTGCAACTCGTGCAGCGCATCTTTACCGAGCCGCAGGATCGAAGGATCTCTAACCTGCTACCGCATTTCTTGCATGTCATGCTCAGCTCAACAATGACTCACGGGTAAACAGCGCTTTAAGCGGATATCCCTTATCTGCGAGAATCTCGGCTCCGCCTTCCTGGCGATCTACAACGGTGACCACAAGTCCGGCAACGAATCCCGCCGATTCAACCCTGTCAATTACTTGCAGCAGGGTGCCGCCGGTGGTGACAACATCCTCCACCAGGGCAACTCGCCCCCCTTCGGGCAGGTTTTTCAACCCTTCAATATAGTTTCCCGTCCCATGCCCTTTGGCTTCCTTGCGCACTATAAATGCGGGAATAGGGGCCTTTTCCAGGTAACTGACAATGGAAACAGCCGAGACCAGAGGGTCGGCTCCCAGCGTCATGCCACCCACCGCGTCTATTGGATCAGGCTCGTTTCTAATCAGTTCAAATAGCAATTTACCGCACAGGTAGGCGCCTTCTGCATGCAGGGTTGTCTGTTTTCCATCGATGTAAAAATCAGACGTCTTGCCCGAGGTCAGGGTGAAACTACCCTTGCGGTAGGAATTCTCTAGCAGGATTTCTTTCAAACGTTGTGATTCATCCATAAAATGACCGTCTATGTGAGCTTTTCTGGTAAAATTTCAGATTCGAGCAAAAGTAACCATTTTTACATAGTCAGAAAAGAAAAAACTCGTAATGGTTGAGAAACTAATGGTAGTCTAGACGATTATTGGATTTTTCTATATTTGCAAGGCGGCTCGCAGGCCTAACCGCACGCTGCCTCGCAACTACCCTAAATCAAAATATCAGCGGGAGTCGATAATGTGCGGTATTGTTGGCTATGTCGGAAAGAGACGGGTTGTCCCGGTCTTGCTCGAGGGGCTCAAAAAGCTTGAATATCGGGGCTACGATTCAGCAGGGATTGTCTATCTCAAGGATGGTGAGTTGGGCACCCATCGCTGCGAGGGCAAGCTGTCAAAGCTTGAAGCACTTATTGAAGATTTCTACGGGGTGCAGGCCTATTGCGGGCTCGGACACACCAGGTGGGCGACCCACGGGGCACCCACCGAGCAGAATGCCCATCCGCATCGGGACTGCAGCGGCAGATTAGTGGTGGTGCACAACGGCATCATTGAAAATTATCACAGCCTCAGAGAAGAGCTCAAGGAGTTGGGGCACCAGTTCACTTCTGAAACCGATACAGAAGTGCTGGCTCATCTGATCGAGGAGAATCTGAGTGACGACCTGGCAAAAGCCGTACAGAAGTCTCTTCAACGTGTCGAGGGTTCCTATGCGCTGGGCGTGATGTCAGCCGATTTTCCCGGAACCCTGGTGGCAGCGAGAAATCACAGCCCGCTGGTTCTCGGCACCGACGAGCGCGGCAGCGCCTACCTGGCCTCAGACATTCCTGCGCTGTTGCCTTATACCGATCAGGTGATTTTCCTTGAGGATATGGAACTCGCCATCCTTTCCGAGGGCGAACGTACGCTGCTGTCACTGGACACGGGTGACGCGATTCATAGGGAGACCACCACCATCGAATGGAATGCGGCGATGGCCGAGAAAGCCGGCTACAAGCATTTCATGCTTAAGGAAATCTTCGAACAGCCCCAGGCGATCACCAACACGGTAAGCGGCAGGATCAATCTGGAGACCGGCAATATCGAACTGCCGGAAATAAATCTTGGCAGGGAAGAGTTCGACCGCATCGATCGGATCTTTCTGGTGGCCTGCGGCACCTCCTGGCATGCAGCACTGGTTGCCAAATACTGGTTGGAAAAATACGTGAACATTCCGGTCGAAGTCGATATCGCCTCCGAATTCAGATACCGCCATCTGCTGGTCGACGACCGGGTGCTCACCATCTCAATCTCCCAATCGGGGGAAACGGCAGATACCCTCGCTGGCATTCGCAGGGCGGCGGAAATGGGCTCCAAGGTGCTGACCATCTGCAACGTGGTCGGTTCTACCATGACCCGGGAGGCTGACGGCACCATCTACACCCACGCCGGACCGGAAATTGGCGTCGCTTCCACCAAGGCCTTCATTTCCCAGTTGGCGGCCCTGTTTCTGTTCACCCTCTATCTCGCTCAGATCAGAAACAGCATCGATGCCGCAACTCGTAAACAACTCGGTCAGCATCTGATAGACAGCGCCCAAACCGTCGAGGAAATCCTGCCCCAGGTGCAGGAGCAGATACGGGCGTTGATAGAATCGTTCTATGACTGCAGGGATTTTCTCTTCGTCGGGCGCGGCGTCAACTTCCCCATCGCCCTGGAGGGGGCTCTCAAACTCAAGGAGATTTCCTATATCCACGCCGAGGGCTATGCGGCCGGTGAGCTCAAACATGGGCCGATCGCTCTGATCGACAAGGACATGCCGGTATTCGCCATCACCCCGCAGGATACGGTCTACCAGAAGACGATTTCCAACGTCGAAGAAATTAAGGCCCGGCAGGGAAGAATCATTCTGCTCGGAAGCGAAGGCGATAATCATTTGAAAACCATCACTGATGATGTCATTTACCTGCCGACCGTTCACGAGGACATCAATCCGATCCTTTATACCATCCCGGCCCAGCTGCTTGCCTACGAGATAGCCGCACGCAGGGGCTGTGACGTGGATCAGCCGCGCAACCTGGCCAAAAGCGTGACGGTGGAATAAGAGGCGGTACCTGGAAATGACCGTGCTCGGTATCGACAACCTGACCGATGACATACTAACTTCTATAAAAGACCTGCGCTGCGGGTTGCTGTGCAACCAGGCATCGGTGAACCGGGAGTTTGTGCACAGCCGTTTCGTACTCTCCGAAATTCCCAGCTTTCGTCTCAAATGCATTTTTTCCCCCCAGCACGGGTTCGCGGCCGAAAAACAGGACAACATGATCGAGTCCGATCATGGGGTCGACCGAGAAACCGGGCTGACGATCTACAGTCTGTATGGGCAGCATCGGCGGCCGACGGCGGAAATGTTCGATGATATCGACGTTCTCTTCATTGATCTCAACGATGTGGGTACGAGGGTCTACACCTTCATCTACACCATGGCCTACTGTCTTGAAGCGGCGACTGAATCCGGTAAAAAGGTGATCGTCCTCGATCGTCCAAATCCGATTGGCGGTCTGGCGGTGGAGGGCAACCTGCTGAAAAAGGAGTTTACTTCTTTTGTGGGGCTCTATCCCTTGCCCATGAGGCACGGTATGACAATCGGTGAACTGGCATTGCTGTTCAATGACGGCTTTAACATCGGTGCTGATCTGGAAGTGGTCCGGATGGCAGGCTGGCGCCGATCGATGTATTTTGAACAGACCGGGCTGCCCTGGGTGTTTCCGTCACCGAATATGCCAACCCCAACCACCGCACTGGTCTACCCCGGTCAGGTGATCTGGGAGGGAACCAACGTATCCGAGGGCAGGGGAACCACTCTGCCGTTTGAACTGGTGGGGGCTCCCTATTGGGAGATCGAAAGGATTCAACACCTGCTGTCGAAGGATGTGCTGGACGGCTGTCTATTGCGTCCCGTACTCTTTGAGCCGACCTCGGGAAAATGGGCGGGGCGGTCTTGTTGCGGGTTTCAGGTCCATGTTCTGGATCGGCATGTCTTTAAGCCCTATCGCACCAGCCTGGCGCTCTACCAGACGGTTTTCTCCCTCTATAATGAAGAATTCGGCTACAAGAAGCCTCCTTACGAGTATGAATTCGAGATGCTGCCCATGGACCTGATTCTTGGCAATCGCAGCCTCCGCAAGCAAATAGAGGCGGGTGTGCCAATCACAGAACTCGAACAGCAGTGGCAGCCGGAGCTGGAGCAATTTATCGAGAAACGCAAACCTTATCTGTTATACGAAGAATAAATAGATCCACATGTGAATTATGGAAAAGAAACTTACGCTCGAAACACTGGCAAGAATGGTCGAAGGGGAACTCAGCGGTGATCCCTCCCTGGAAATTTCGGGATTTGGTCCACTGGACAGCGCCGGTCCGGGCGACATTTCCTTTCTGGTTGACGTCAAGTATTACGATCAGGCAGTTGAATCGGGCGCGGCAGCGATTCTGGTGGGTAAGAAGATTGCTGTCGAGGTCGACAATTTCGTCCGGGTGGATGATGCATATCTGGCCTCGGCCATCATCCAGAATCATTTTCTTGCGCACCCCTTCGACGCCGGCGGCATCCATGACAGTGCGGTAATCGGGCAAAACTGTCGTTTTGGCAAGGAAATTACCATTGGCGCCCAGGTAGTCATCGGAGATCGGGTCACCCTCGGCGAACAGGTGGAAATCTGCGCTGGTGTGGTGATCGGTCCCGATGTTACCATTGGCGACGGCAGCACCATTAAATCCAACGTAACCATCGAACGCGGCTGTGAGCTGGGTGAGCGAGTAGTAATTCACCCTGGGTGCGTAATCGGCAGCGACGGCTATGGCTATGCCACCGATAAACAAGGTTTTCACGTCAAGAGACCGCAGCTCGGCACCGTGAAAATCGGCGACGATGTTGAAATTGGGGCCAATTCCTGTGTAGACCGTGCGACCTTTGGCGTTACCTGGATCAAATCTGGCACAAAAATAGATAATCTGGTACAGGTTGGGCACAATGTGGTGGTGGGAGAAAACTCGCTGCTTGTTGCCCAGGTAGGCATAGCCGGGTCCACGACCTTGGGGAGGAATGTGGTTATGGGCGGCCAAGCAGGTGCGGTCGGCCATATAAGTGTGGGGGATGGAACCATGGTTGCCGGCATGTCAGCGATCCATGGCAACCAGCCAGCCGGTGCCCGGCTGGCTGGGATTCCGGCAATAGAAGGTAGACAGTGGTTCAAATCTGCGACCGCCTTTTCCAAATTGCCGGAACTGCTCAAGGACGTTCGAAAGATTAAGAAAGTGCTCGCCAGTCGCGAAGACCAAGACGAATCACCCAACAAGGAGGGTTGATTGATGGAAGATATCGTCAAGAAGAAGGAAATCGATATTCAAGAGATCATGCGACTGCTGCCGCATCGCTACCCTTTCTTGCTGGTTGACCGGATAATTTCACTGATTCCCAGCCAGAGCGTCACAGGATTAAAAAATGTGACAGCCAACGAGCCGTGTTTCCAGGGCCATTTTCCGGGACAGCCGATTTTTCCCGGTGTTCTGATCCTTGAAGGAATGGCGCAAACCGGTGGCTGTATGGCGTTCTGTTCGATTCCTGAAATGATCGGCGAAAAATTGATCTATTTTGCCGGCATCGACAAGGCTCGTTTTCGCAAGCCGGTGGTTCCTGGGGATCAGATCGAATATCGGTTGCAAATGCTCAGACAGAAGCGCATGGTAATGGTGATGAAGGGACAGGCTTTTGTCGATGACCAACTGGTTACCGAGGCTGAATTGATGGCCAGTTTCGTCTGAATGAAACTGGGTACCATAATTAATAAGAGGGAACAATGGCTGTACATCAAACCGCAGTAGTTGACAAATCCGCACAGCTCGATTCACGCGTCGAGGTCGGTCCTTATGCGGTAATCGGAGCCGACGTCAACATCGGCGCGCATACCAAGGTAGAAGCCCACGCCGTGGTCAGCGGACCCTCCACCATTGGCGAGCGGAACCTGATCGGCAGTTTTGCCACCGTGGGTGGGGCGCCCCAGGATGTAAACTATAAGGGTGAACCCACCGAATTGATCATTGGCGACGACAATCAGATACGTGAATATGCATCCATCCACCGCGGGACTCCAGGCGGCAAGCAAAAGACGGTGATCGGCAATCATTGTCTGATGATGGCCTATATCCACATCGCCCATGATTGTCAGATAGCCGACAATGTGGTGATGGCCAACCTGGCCACTCTGGCAGGCCATGTCCAGGTTGGCGAACGCGCCGCCATTGGAGGGCTGGTGGCCATTCATCAGTTTTGTCGAATCGGAGCCTTTTCCTACATCGGTGGCGTGTCAGGGATCGGACTGGATGTACCTCCTTATGTGATCGTGGCCGGCATTCGAGACGCCACCCGGGTGTCGGGCATAAACAAGGTTGGCCTGCGCCGGAGCGGTTTCTCCCGCGAAGTGATCAGCAACCTGGATGCGGTGTTCAGAATTATTTATCGATCTCCGAATCTGTTGCTCAAGGACTCGCTCGAACTGGCCAGAAAAGAGTTTGGCGACTGTGATGAGGTACAGTATATGATCGAGTTCTTCGAGGCTTCAAAGCGCGGTGTAATTAGGCGCACAGAAGTGTAAAAGTGGTCGCATCCGCCAATATGAAAGGAGATCGAATAGGAATCATCGCCGGGGGCGGACAATTTCCGCTGCTGTTTATCGAGGCTGCCCGTAAAGCCGGGCGCAAAATTTTTGTCGCCGCACATCGCAGCGAAACCGATGAACTGGTCGCCCAGGCAGCCGATGAGGCCTGCTGGGTCAAACTCGGTCAGCTGGGTAAAATCATCAAGTTTTTCAAACAGAACGGGGTTGGAGAGACGGTTTTTCTGGGGACCATCACTAAGACCCAGATATTTCGCGATGTGCTGCCCGATATCAAAGGATTGACCCTGTGGAATAAGATCGATGTCAAACAGGACGATGCAATTCTGCGGGCTGTCGCCGAAGCGCTCGAAGATGACGGGATCACGGTGCTCGAATCGACCCTCTACCTCGAGCACCTGCTTTTTCCCAAAGGAGTTCTGACCCGGAAAAAACCCAATAAGGCTCAGCGAAGGGATATCGAATTTGGCTGGCGCAATGCCCGAGCCATCGGTGAGCTTGATATTGGCCAGTGCGTGGTGGTCAGAGACTGTTCGGTGATGGCGGTCGAGGCGATTGAGGGAACCGACGCGACCATTTTGAGAGGCGGCGCTTTGGCCAAGGAGCAGTCGGTGGTGGTCAAGCTGCGTAAACCCAACCAGGATTTCAGGTTCGACCTGCCGGCCACGGGTGCCAATACCGTCCAAACCATCCACCAGGTAAAAGGAGCGGTCCTGGCTGTCGAGGCCGGTCAGTCGCTGCTGTTTGACCGCGCCCAGATGGTCGAGGCTGCCGATCGCAGCGGCATCGTAGTTGTTGGCGTCGAGGAACTGGTCGATGGGTCTCTTGATTATTAAGACTGGCTTCTACCGGAACCCCTGAGCCGCGGGCAAATCCATGCAGGCCATGATTCTCGCCGCCGGCTTCGGCACCAGGCTCCGGCCTTACACCAATCTCCGACCCAAACCGCTTTTTCCTGTGCTTAACACGCCGCTGCTGATTGGTGCCGTCAGGCGGCTGAAAAACTTCGGATTTTCCAGAATAGTCGTCAACTGCCATCACCTCGGTGAACAGATCGTCACTGCCGTGGAAGACATCGACGGCGTCACGATCCAGTATGAAGAAAGGATTCTCGGTACCGGCGGGGGACTGCGCAGGGCACTCGAAGACCTCGATGATGAACCCCTTCTGGTGGTCAACGGCGATATCTATCACTGCATCGATCTAGCAGAAATCTACCACTATCATATTAACAGCGGACAAGCCATTACCATGGCGGTTCATGATTATCCCCGTTTTAATAAATTGAGTGTAAAAGCGGAGCGCATCGTCGATTTCGATGGTGTGGTGGCGGGCGATGAGCGATTGGCTTTCACCGGTATCCAGGTGGTCAACCCCGATCTGTTGATGGGTATTAAAAAAGAAAAGGCATCTTGTATCATTGAGTATTATCGTAAGCTTCTAGCGCAGGAAATCGCGCTTAACGCCAGACGCTACGGGCGCTGCAGTTGGACCGATATGGGAACTCCTGCTGATTATCTTAATCTCCACGGCGATCTGTTGTCGGAAAAAGAGCCATGCTGGCCCGAACTGGGGAGCGTGGCGGAAAGGAATTATATCGATGCGAGGGCCGAGTGCACAGAAGATCTGGTTATCGAAGACTGGGCCTGTATCGGCAATGCACGGATCGGGCAGCAGGTGAAACTGTGCCGGTGTGTCGTCTGGGATGGAGCAGTGGTGGAGCCGGGCATGGCTCTCACAGATGAAATTGTCGTCCCTCGTCATTGAAATAATGAGAAGGAACAGGTTTCGCCAACCATATGAATCGTTATGCTAGAGCACGAAATTCAAAACTCCATCGCTGCCCTGCTCGCCGATGGTGGATTCGTCGAAGGGCTGAGCAGGACCAATTTTCACGATAGACTAGAGTTTCAACCCTTGGTGGCGGACGGCTCTTCCCGCCGCTTTGTCAGGGTGTTCTGTGATCTTCAGCCATGCTGTCTGGCAGTGATGGCCGGTTCTTCCAGTTCCAGAGACTTCGACGAGTTCCGCTCATCGTTGGCCATTGGCCGTCATCTCGGCCGGAAAGGAGTTCCTGTTCCTGAAGTACTTGCAGCGGACAGCCGTTTTCGCCTGATTCTTTTCGAGGATCTTGGAGATCTTCGCCTGCATGGTAAGCTCAAGGCAGAGAATGAAGAGAGCCTGAGGATGCTCTACCAGGAAGTTATCGACACACTCATCGCAATGCAGATAGACGGTGCCGAGGATTTCGACCAGAACTGGTGCTACGACACCGAAACTTACGATCAGTCGGTGATGGTCGAGCGCGAATCGGGTTATTTTTACGAGGCCTTCTGGAGGGATACCCTTTTTGCAGAGGAGGTCGATGGTTTGCAGGCTGAATTTGAGCAGCTCGCGCGCAGGGTAATGGATCATTTCGAGCCGCTCTTTCTGCATCGTGATTTTCAGTCCCGCAATATAATGCTCAAAGATGGCCAAGTGCGGGTCATAGATTTTCAGGCCGGACGAATCGGCCCGCCGGGCTATGATATCGCATCATTGTTGATCGATCCCTATGCCGGGTTGTCGAGCCGCCTGCAGGACGAATTTCTTGACTACTACCTGGGCAATCTCAGGAAACGTAACGGGCTTGACGTGAATCGGGTCGAGATGTCTTATCCCTATCTCGCCCTGCAGAGAAATCTGCAGATCATCGGCGCATTTGCCTTTCTCTCAGGAAAAAAGCGAAAACAGTTTTTCAGCCAATTCCTGATGCCTTCTCTGATAATGCTGCAGAATCGGCTGGCCGATCCGATATTTGACGAATTCGAGGTGCTGCGCAAAACAGCCGCCGAGTCAATCCGGCTGTTTCGCAGCCGTTTTTCCGCTTGAAAAAGTTCAGTGATTCTCCAGATTAGACAAATCTACAATGCATAACCGGACGACCGCGATAGTGGCCCTGGTGGGGCGACCCAATGTGGGCAAGTCTACGCTGTTCAACCGGATTACGCGTTCCCGCAAGGCCATCGTCGACCCAACCCCAGGGGTCACCAGGGATCGGCAATACGAGCGGGTTTCCTGGAAAGATCACTTTTTCATGCTGGTGGATACGGGCGGCATCGACGACAATCCCGAAGATGCGATGGTCGAGGATATCCGCACCCAGGCCATGACCGCCATCGAGGAAGCCGATATCATTCTTTTCATTATGGACGGTAAAGAGGGACTGATGCCCGCCGACCATGAAGTGATCAACCTGTTGCGCAGAGTGGAGAAGAGAATCTTCTATGTGGTTAACAAGATCGACGGCCCCGAACAGGAGGATGAACTGCTGATCCCCTTCTACGAGTTGGGAGTCGATCAATTGTGGAGCGTGTCGGCAGAGCACAGCTATGGATTTGGTACGTTGATGGACGGTTTGTGCGAAGCGCTTCCCGACGACAGTGCCAGTCAGGAGATTCCGGAGAATACCATCAGACTGGCTTTTTTGGGGCGGCCCAACGTGGGCAAGTCGTCGATGATCAACCGCATTGTTGGTGAACAGAGGATGGTCGTGTCAGACATACCGGGTACCACCAGGGACTCGGTGGATACCCTGCTCAGCCACAAGGACAAAAACTATCTGTTGATCGACACCGCCGGCATACGCCGCAAGGGAAAAACCCGGGAGAAGCTGGAAAAATTCAGTATTCTCAAAGCGCTTGCGGCACTCGGACGCTGCGATATCGCCGTGGTGCTGCTCGATGCGGAGGAAGGCATCACCGAACAGGACGCCAAGGTCATAGGGTACACCCAGGAGCAGGGCAGGGGACTGATCCTGCTGGTAAATAAATGGGATCTCGTGGCAGATGACAAGAAGCGGCAGGTGCAGATCATGGAGGAAATCGCCCTGGCCGTACCTTTTGTCGGTTTCGCCCCGCTGATCAGGGTGTCCGCACTCACCGGCTACGGCTTCAAACGGCTATTTCCTGCGGTGGGCTCGGTCTATCGTCAGTTTACCGCGACCTTTCCGACGTCGGCTCTAAATCGATTGCTGGCCGACGCCACCGAGCATCACTCGCCGCCTATTTACAAGAACAAGCGGCTGAAACTTTACTACACCTCGCAAATAAGCACCGCACCACCCACCTTCGTCATCATGACCAACAGTTACAAAGGGGTGCACTTTTCTTACCAGCGTTACCTGGTCAATCGCTACCGGGACGGATTGGACCTTGATCGGGTGCCACTCCGACTGCTGTTCAAAGATAAAAAGCAGCAGCGCAGCCGCAGGGCATAGTAGACTAGGGATCAGCTAAGCCTGACGTTCATGGAAAAAGAGCACAGGCTAAGTGGCTTCGGCATAGGCAGCTCTGAATCCAGAGGCCGAGCGGGCGATGTAATCCTCGTCGATGCAGAATGCCAGCCTGAAGTAGCCGGGAGCACCAAATCCCCGTCCCGGGACGGCGAGAATCTTCTGCTTCTGAAGCAGGGAGCAGAAAGCAACATCGTCATCAATCGGCGCTTTCGGAAAAAGATAGAAGGCGCCCTTCGGCCTGATAAAATCGTAACCCGCCTCCTCGAGAATGGTGCAGAACAGTTCCCGCCTCCTGGCGTAGATGGAATTGTCGACCACGGCATCCTGCAGTTCGGCGACAACCCGCTGGATCAGGGCAGGGGCGTTGACGAACCCGAGAATGCGGGTGGCCAGCGTCATGGCATCGAGCAGGGCAGTCTTGTCGTCGGCCTCGGGATGAACGGCAAGGTAGCCGATCCTTTCCCCGGGCAGACTGAGGTCCTTGGAGAAGGAAGAAAGTACAATCGAGTTGCGCACGTGTTCGAAAATCGACGGTACTTTGTGGTCATCAAAAATAATTTTACGATAGGGTTCGTCCGAGATCAGGTAAATGGTCGTCGAGAATTTCTGTGCGGTGCGGTCGAGCAGATTGCCCAGCGCGGCAATTGATTCCGCCGAATAGAGCTGTCCGGTCGGGTTGTTCGGCGAGTTGATGATTACCGCCTTGGTCTTCTCGCTCAACACCTCTTCAATGGCAACGAGATCAATATTGAACTGATCATCGGTGCTGACCACCCTGCCCACGCCACCGTGGTTATCCACATAAAAATT
>JABDQA010000189.1 GCA_013042475.1 Desulfofustis sp. | reverse complement strand
GGTGCTGCCAAAACTGAGTCGAGACGTTCGCCTAGGGCCGCTCGAACGCGGATTTCTATGTAGTGGTCCTGAAAAAAACTGGAAATACCTTCCTGTTTGTCATCCAGGTACTCTTTAATCTTCTGGTCGAGAAGCTCCCTTTTTAGAAATCCCTTGACCATGTTTGACATCGGACCGAGGGTTTCGACAAACTCTTCGATTGCCTCTATCAACGCTTCGACAAGCCTGTTTTTGACCTCTGGGTCCTCGAGCAGCCGTGCAGCCTGTTTAAGCAGACGAGGAGTCTGGTCGCGTACCGCCTCCAATATGGCTTCGCGGATATTTTCAGGCAGCAGATCCGCGCATGTGCCGCCCTCACCTGTGAAGCTGATGATTTCTTCAGATATTCTCGAAGCCAGTTGCGTCTCGGTGGCAGGGTTGTGCACCATTTGAATAAAGGCGTCAATCAGCCGTGCGGTCAAAAGCCCTTGCTGATCAGCAGGCACAAGGTTGTCAATTCTGCTGGCCAGGACCATGTCTATCCAGCTCTCCACAGCCTCTTCGAGGATTCGACTGACGTCATCACCACGAAGATAAGTATGCAGCCTCTCTTTAATCTGATAGCTGGTGGTCTTTACGGCAATGTCGAAGTAGGTCCGGTAGGTCGGTGGGATTATGGTTTTTAGCGAGCCCAGATCCTTCTTCATGGTCGAAGCGACGGAGCTCTCTATCAAATTTTGAAGATGTTCCTGAAACGCTTCACGCTGAAGCGAGTTGGAAATCTCATCGCTGGTAAGCAAATGTTCCCCGACCATTTCACCTATATTGTCAGCAAGTTGGTGCCTTTTAGACGGAATAACACCCGGTGTCATGGGAATTTTTAACCTGCCGATGCGCCATGTTTTGAGCGGGCGAAAGAGCATTCTGATGGCTACCCGGTTGGTGAGATAGCCGATGAACGCACCCACCAGCGGAGGGGCCAGGTAAACTAAATAAGGAGCTGATTCAGTGATCGATAACATGGGAGATGAGTTCAGAGGGATGATCTATGAGCAGATCGGCGCCACTTTCTATCAATTCCTGTCGGCTCCTGAACCCCCAGGAGACGCCCAGGCTGGACATGCCACCATTTTTTCCGGTTTTCATATCCACTCCTGAATCGCCGACCATCAGGCAATCAGCGTTTTCGCAACCAAAAAAATTGGCAATGGCCAGGGCTGCAGTCGGGTCCGGCTTTTTGGGCACACCCGGGCGGTTGCCCATCACCTGCCCGAACATCTTTGCAGGAAAGAACCTGTTCACGAATAGCTGGGTGAAATCGTCTGGTTTGTTGGACAAGACTGCAAGATTTACCGGAAGTTGGTCAAGTGCTTCCAACATTGTCAGAATCCCCGGGTAGGGGCGGGAATTATCAGACCAACAGTCTTTGTACACAGTCCTGAATCTAGCGGCTACTGCTTTTACCTGAGTGCCGGACGTCTCCTCCGGCACCATCCGGGCAGCAAGGGTCAGGAGGCCGTCGCCGACAAAGTTGAGATAGCTGTTCTTTGGATGTAGAGGAAAACCCAGCTCCGCGAGTACTGCGTTTGCAGCTTTGGCGATGTCGTTCAAAGAATCAATCAGCGTGCCGTCGAGATCGAATATTATAGTTTTGAATCGATGGTGAATCGTGGTCATTTTGGTGTCCGACATCTTCTTTAGTTGGGTTGAACCGTGGTATCAAATATTTTGATAACTATTTGAAAAATAAACCTTTTATTTTTAACACTAATAGATCAAAATGTATGATCCATGGAACCTTAGATTATAAAAAGAGGTGTTCTGCTATGTGGTTTCTTTCCTTTATCAAGACTTCGATTGGCAAAAAACTGGTGATGGCGACTTCCGGTTTACTGCTCCTCTCGTTCCTGGCCATTCACGCCTTTGGCAACGCAGCAATATACATGGGCAGCAAATATTTTCAAATCTATGCTGACTTTCTTCACGGCTTTCCTGTCCTGGTGCTCATCTTCGGGTTTGGCCTGCTGCTGATCTTTCTTGCCCATGTGGGGGTGGGACTGCTGCTATTTTTCGAGAAGAGAAAAACTTCATCGCGCTACGATGTAGAGACCAGGGTAGTCGAAAATACTTTCGCTTCAAGGACCATGCCTTACACTGGTGCCTGGATCTTTGTTTTTCTTATTGTTCATGTGTTCGCCTTCAACTTCGGTAAACCGGAAGGCGTGAAAGTAAGCATGCTGGTTCAGCAGTATTTCAGCGGCTTCTTTTACAGTCTGTTCTATATAATCTCGTTCATCGCACTGGCCATTCACCTGAATCATGGCTTCTGGTCCATGCTGCAGACTTTCGGCCTCAATCATCCCCGTTACAATAAGCTGATTTCTACCCTGACCGTTGCGGTGCCACTCATCTTTCTGGTCATTTTCGGTGGTATCCCCATCTACTTCATGACCGGCTCGGCAGCAGGATATTGATGGGCACCGACTTATTGTTAACGCTATACATTCGGATGTAAACACACAAAGGTTGAAAAATGGAACTCAACTCACGCATTCCTTCAGGCCCTCTCGCAGAAAAATGGGATAGCCATCGTTTCCAGTCCAAGCTTGTCAATCCAGCCAATCGGCGTAAATTCCGGGTCATTGTCGTCGGCACTGGACTGGCGGGCGCCTCTGCTGCGGCCACACTCGCTGAACTTGGCTATAAAGTCGATGCCTTCTGCCTGCATGACAGTCCCCGGCGAGCCCATTCGATTGCTGCCCAGGGTGGAATCAACGCAGCCAAGAATTATCAGAATGACGGCGACTCGGTCTTCCGACTCTTTTACGACACCATCAAGGGCGGAGATTTCAGGGCTCGGGAAGCAAACGTGTACAGACTCGCTCAGGTTTCCACCGAAATAATCGACCAGTGTGTCGCCCAGGGAGTGCCTTTCGCCAGGGAATACGGTGGCACGCTCGCCAACCGCTCCTTCGGCGGCGCCCAGGTATCCAGGACCTTTTATGCCAGAGGACAGACCGGTCAGCAGCTCTTGCTTGGCGCCTACAGCGCTCTATCGAGGCAAATCAACAGTGGCGGGGTCACCATGTACAACCGCCGTGAAATGATGGATGTGGTTGTCGTTGATGGCAAAGCCAGAGGTGTTGTGGTCCGAAACATGATTTCCGGGGCGATCGAATCATACAGCGCCGACGCAGTTCTTCTCTGTACCGGAGGTTATGGCAACGCCTATTTTCTGTCCACCAACGCCATGGCCTCCAACGTCACCGCCGCCTGGCGGGCCTGCAGACGAGGGGCGGCTTTTGCCAACCCGAGCTTTGTCCAGATTCACCCGACCTGTATTCCGGTACACGGCGACTACCAGTCCAAGCTCACCCTGATGAGTGAGAGCCTCAGAAACGACGGTCGTGTCTGGGTTCCCAAAAATAAGGATGACACTAGACCGCCGGCGCAAATACCGGAAGAAGACCGCGATTACTACCTGGAGTCCAAATATCCGAGTTTTGGCAATCTCGTACCCCGTGATGTCGCTTCCAGAAACGCCAAAGAACAGTGTGACCAGGGTAAGGGTGTTGGCTCAACGGGCCTGGCCGTCTACCTCGATTTTGGCGACGCCATCAAACGTGACGGTGAAGACGTCATCCTCAGGAAGTACGGCAACCTCTTCCAGATGTACGAGAAAATCACCGATTCTGATCCCATGGTCGAACCGATGATGATCTACCCTGCGGTACACTACACCATGGGCGGTCTCTGGGTTGACTATAATCTGATGACCACTATCCCCGGCCTGTTCGCGCTTGGTGAATGCAACTTCTCCGACCATGGCGCCAATCGACTTGGCGCCAGTGCGCTGATGCAGGGTCTGGCTGACGGATATTTCGTGATCAGCACCTCGATCGGTCATTATTTTGGATCGGAGAGGATCAACCCAGTGACTAATGCTGATGCGGCCTTCAAAGAGGTGGAAAACGAAGTTAACGAGCGTATGCAGAAACTACTGCAGAACAGCAGTGGCGGACCGTCTGGCAAAGTTACCGTTGACGACGTGCATAAAGAACTTGGCCGCCTGCTCTGGGATAATTGCGGCATGGCCCGCAATCGGCAGGACTTGGAGCTCGCGCTTGAAGAACTGCCAAAAATCAAAGATAAATTCTGGAATTCTGTCTACGTGCCTGGCGCTGCGGACGATATCAATCAATCAATTGAAAAAGCCGGACGGGTCGCCGATTTCATCGAATTTGGTGAATTCATGATAAGGGATGCACTGGCCCGGGAGGAATCCTGCGGCTGCCACCTGCGCGAAGAGAGTCAGACCGAAGAAAACGAAGCGTTGAGGGATGATGACAAATACTCCCATGTCAGCGTATGGGAATACAAGGGCGATGATCAGCCACCTGAAATGCACAAGGAACATCTGGTTTTCGAAAATGTAACCCCGTCCCAGAGAAGCTACAAATAGCCTTAGAGATATTGACATTCAGGATATGAGATGATGAGTACCATTGACCTTACATTAAAAATCTGGCGCCAGAAAAACAGTGATGCACTTGGTGACTTCGAGACCTATATCCTCCGGGATATTTCTACTGACATGTCCTTTCTGGAGATGATCGACGTGCTCAACGAGCAATTAACCAGGGAAGGCAAGGAGCCGGTTGCTTTTGATCATGACTGCCGTGAGGGGATATGCGGTGCGTGCGGTGCCGTTGTTGACGGAGTCGCCCACGGTCCTGACCTGGAAACCACCCTTTGTCAACTGCATATGCGTAAATTCAAGAGCGGTGATACGATCGTCATCGAACCCTTCAGATCAATAGCCTTTCCGATCAAAAAGGACCTGCTGGTCGATCGTTCAGCTCTGGACCGCATCATTCAGGCAGGCGGTTTCGTGTCAGTGAATACCGGTGGAACGGTGGATGGCAACTCCATCCCCGTCAGCACTGAAACTGCGGAGCTGGCAATGGACGCGGCTTCCTGCATAGGCTGCGGAGCTTGTGTTGCCAGTTGTCCCAACGGCGCAGCGATGCTTTTCACAGGTGCTAAAATTGCGCAGCTGAGCCTTCTACCCCAGGGCCATCCCGAGCGCAAAGAGCGGGCCCGCTCCATGGTGACGCAAATGGACAAAGAGGGATTCGGTTACTGCTCCAATGAAAAAGAATGTGAACTTGCCTGTCCCAAAGGCATTTCAATCAGGAACATCGCCCGTATGAACCGAGAATTTCTCAAGAGTTTTCTGCTTGGCGAATAAGTCTAATACATCAACCTGAAACTGAGCCTGGTCTTCCACTGTTCTTGCGAGTGGGTGACCAGGTTTTTTTTCGCCCCATCGACGAACTGGATGACGAAATACGACGTAGTAATCGTGGGAGGCGGTCCCGGCGGTCTGAGATGTGCTGCGCTCTTGTCTGAAAGAGGGGTTAAAGTTTTATTGCTTGAGCGACAGAAGCGCATCGGTAAAAAAGTGTGCGCCGGCGGCATCACCTGGAGCGGATTGATCAAGTCGCTGCCGGAGAAACTGATCCAGAAAACCTTCACCTCTCAGAGAATACGCACCAGATATCAAGATTTTAAGATTAATGGTGAGCAACCAATAATCGGTACGGTAAACCGGCACGAATTGGGCTCGCATATGGCTGAGTTGGCCATCAGACACGGTGCCGAGTTGATAACGGGAAGCAGAGTGGTCACCATTGACCCTGATCGCGTTTTCTTCACTGACGGTAAATCCACTCTTGAGGTAAGATATGACCATCTTGTCGGGGCAGACGGCACCAATTCTAAAGTGAGAAAATTTCTGGGACTCGATACTCCGCCATCGCAGCATGGTATTGGCCTTCAATATCTGGTGCCCGAAGGCGGCCCCGAGATGGTGTGGAATTTCAATTCCGATCTATTCGGCAACGGTTACAGCTGGATTTTTCCACACCGCTCTTTCGCTTCGGTTGGGTGCTATCTGCCGGACAATAGCATGGTCCCGCTGCAACTCAAGAAGAACCTCGATAGGTGGCTTGGCGATCAGCAGATCAGAACCGTCGGTTGCCGGTTTGAGGCTGATAAGATAAATATCGACTATCGCGGGTGGCGGTTTGGTAATTGTTATCTGGTTGGCGATGCCGCAGGGCTCGCATCACCGTTGACCGGGGAAGGAATTAATCCGGCTTGGGTGTCAGCCGAGGCGGTCGCGTCAACGATCATTGACCCCGGCCACCTGGCTGAAAATTTGAACAGAATAGCAAAAAGACATCATACCCATCGAACCATGAGCAGAATCGCCGGCCGATCATGGTTATTGTCTACCCTGATGCCCGAGTTCAGCGCCCTGCTGCTGCGCTTCAAAATGATCGGTTTTGAAAAATTTGAAATGGCTTGAGAGAGATAGCGGAAAACTGATCAGTTCATGAAGAAAATCTCCCCAGCACACAGAAAGTTTTTCAATGCCGGATTCGTCATTCTCTGCGCCGGATTGCTTATCTTTCTTTACCTTGCCCCGGAGGAGACGACTTCCCCCCTGCCCTCTGATGACATTCACCAGGAATTCCATCAGATAGAGAGCAAAAAAGAAGCGGACAAGCTGTGTGTGGAGTGCCACAGTCAGGAAGGAGAACTCCCATTACCTGAAGACCACCCCGATCCCTACAGGTGCCTGTTCTGCCACAAACGCTGAGCAAATCGGCGATCAACTCTTAATCAGCCCGCGGTTGACGATCTCATAGACGTCTCGGGAAAGATCTCTTTTCTCTCTCAACCTTTCCAGGCTGCCGACCATCAGGTCTTGTCTTGTTTTCTCATAGCGTTTCCAGGAAATCAATGGATTTGCCATCCTGGCTGCGATCTGAGGATTCAGATCATCGAGTTGGAGTATGATATCGACGAGAAAATCGTATCCCCTGCCGCTGAGATGATGAAAATGAACATGATTCTGGCAAAATGCGCCAACCAGCGCCCGCACTTTATTGGGATTTTTTATTGAAAACGAGGGATGGTCGAGCAACTGTTTCACCCTGTCAAAGGTGTCCTCTGCGCTGGAGAGCGCCTGCATGGAGAACCATTTGTCCATGACTAGAGGCTGCTCTCGCCATTTGTTTTCAAAATGACTGAATAGCTCATCACGCAAAGCAGTGTTGAGATGGGTAATCACCGTCAGTACACCAATCTGGTCTGTCATGTTTGTTGCCTGATAATACTGGTTCTCGGCCATCGCGAATATTCTTTCATCAGCCTGTCGAGCGCTCAGGAGATAGTCGAGGCAGGTGTTTTTGAGGCTTCTGGCTCCAATGGCTTCGGGGCTGATGGAATAATCCCTCATATCTGTTTTCAGCTCATAGACACGATGGAGTTCTTCTTTCAATTGGGCTGACAGCTCCTGTTTGACGAACGTGCGGACATGATGAAGGCGATCTGGGTCGACATTATCGAGGGATAACGCCAGATAGGCTTCTTCAGGCAGCTGCAGCGCCAATGCGGTAAGGGCATCATCACCGGCATCACTTCTCAGAAGCGACTTTGCCGCCTCGACATAGGCAGCGTCGATAACCAGTTTGTCTTCCGTCACATCCTGGTCAACCAGATCAGTAATAATCGACTGACTAAGAGAAAAAGAAGCGTCCCATCGATTGAAGAGGTCGCTGTCGGACGCCATCTGCAGCGTGGTGTTCTGTAAATTCCTCTCGTACTTGATCTTTACCGGTGCAGAAAAAGAGCGCAAATGCGAGACCACTGGCCTGCTGTGTAAACCTGAGAACTTAAAGCTTTGTTCATTCTCAGTGAGTTCCAGTAGCAGCGAATTCTCACGTTTCTCAAATTCGGTATCGAGAGCTTCTACCATATCTGACCCCTGCGGATCCAGGAAGCCAACCAGCACAGGAATGTGAAACGGCCGCTTCTCCACCTGACCAGGTGTTTCTGGTGTGTGCTGCCTAAGTGTCAGGGTAAATTCTCCGCTCCCGCTCCAGGATTGGCTCATCTGAACAACGGGTGTGCCTGCCTGCGAGTACCATCTCTTGAACTGCGTGAGGTCTCGCCCCGAAGCGTCGGCCATGGCAGCAACAAAATCGTCGCAGGTGACCGCCTGACCGTCATGTCGTTCAAAGTAAAGATCCATCCCCTTCCTGAAGTATTCGTCGCCAATCAGGGTGTGTATCATCCGCACTACCTCGGCACCTTTGTTGTATACGGTAACCGTATAGAAATTGTTGATTTCCATGTAGGTGTCGGGACGAACAGGATGCGCCATCGGTCCTTCATCTTCCCGGAACTGATATTGCCTCAAAACTCTGACGTCTTTGATCCGCTGCACGGCGCGAGAGTTCATGTCAGCCGAGAATTCCTGGTCTCGGAACACAGTCAAACCTTCTTTGAGACTTAATTGGAACCAGTCGCGGCAGGTCACCCGGTTGCCGGTCCAATTATGAAAATATTCATGGGCAATAACGCCTTCGATATTGAGATAATCCTGATCGGTGGCAGTTTCGGGCGAAGCAAGCACATATTTGGAGTTGAAGATGTTGAGCCCCTTATTTTCCATGGCCCCCATGTTGAAATCATCAACCGCGACAATCATGAAGCGATCAAGGTCGTACTCGAGGCCAAACACCTCTTCATCCCATTTCATCGATTTTTTCAGGGATTTCATCGCATGACCGCAGGTCCCCTGATTCCGGGGTTCGGTGTAGATAAAAAGATCGACCTGTCTGCCTGAACGGGTGGTAAAAACATCCTGCTCGGCCACCAGGTCTCCGCCCACCAGGGCAAAGAGATAACTG
>JABDQA010000065.1 GCA_013042475.1 Desulfofustis sp. | reverse complement strand
TGTCCTGCATAATCAGGTTCTCGGTAATCTCTATCTCGAGGCTGCTTCCAGCCAGACCACTCGTTTCAAGTGCGCGGTCGACAGTCTGCAGAAAGCCGCTGGAACGGAATTGCCGTGGGGAAATATTGATTGCCAGCTGAATGTCGGAATTCGTTCTTTCCCGCCAGGATACCGCTTCCTTACATGCCTCCTCTATCACGTAGGAGCCAATTTCTTCAATCAAGCCATATTTTTCTGCCACGGGGATGAATATGGCCGGGGGCACCAGCCCGAGATCGTTGTTCTGCCAGCGTATGAGGGCTTCCGCCCCGATAATTTGTTCGGTTGCCGTGTCGATTTTGGGTTGGTAGAAAACTGAAAGTTCCTTGTTTCGTATGGCGTGCCGCAATCGGTTTTCGATGGCAAGCTGCTCGTCGATATAGGCACGCAATTCGTGGGAGAAAAAACGGTAATGGGTACTCTTGTCCTTTTTTGCATAATACATTGCCGTATCGGCATATTGCATCAGCAGTTCCACAGAGTTGCCATCGTCGGGAAAGGTACTGATGCCGATGCTGGCTGAGGTGTAGACCTCGTTGGCTTTTACCATGAAAGGTTCGGTGAATGATTTGATAATTTTATGCACCACCACCTCGGCCTGTTCGCGGTGCTGCAACCCCTCCAGCAGCAAGAGAAACTCATCCCCGCCCAGCCTCGCAGCGGTGTCTGTCTCACGCATCACGGATTTCAATCGATCAGCGACCATTTTCAATAAATGATCTCCCATCGCATGACCGTGCGTATCATTGACATCCTTGAAATCATTGAGGTCCAGGAACAGCAGTGCAACTTTGGAGTTTTGCCTCTTGGCCCGCGCGAATGCGCTCCTGATGTATGAAAACATATAGTAGCGGTTCGGCAGTGTGGTGAGCTGGTCAAAATTAGCCTGGTGAATGAGTTTTTTAACTGCTTCATCCCGCTCTGTGATGTCCAGCGCCGTGACCAGTATGACCGGGGGCTTTTCCCGAGCCGAGAGTTGTATCCGCAGTTCCACCGGATAGGTGGTGCCGTCCTTGCGTTTCTGCAGTGTCTTGTAAGAAAGAGAATCTCTTGTGTTCTCACGCAGGGGATTGATGAGATTGTGGATCTCCTCCCTGTTCAGATCCACGATGATGTCATCCAAGGTCATGGAAGACAACTCTTCGGGGGAGTAACCGAGATTTTCGACTGCGCCTTGGTTGGTCTGCAGACAGCTCAAGGTTTCAGCATCGGCGATGTAAAGCTCGTTTGAACTGTCGTTGAGTATTCTGCTGAGCCTGTTGTCGAGTTGATTCTTTTCCTCCTCGAGGTCTTTAAGCAGCGCCAGGTTCTCATATCTCAGCGCCAGCGACGAAACCATGATCTCGTTCAGCCTTTTACTGGATCTGATCAAGGTCAGGAGGTAGACCAGCACCAGCAGAGCAACAAAGATATTAAGTATTTCAGGGACGAAGACCGCATAGATCACCACTGGTGACAGCAGACAGATGGCATACCCGGCATAGCTGAAATGATCCGCGGCCAGCAGTGTTAATGCGCAGGCTGCAAGACCCGCAAGCACCAGCACGGTGAACATCTGCCGGGCCGCATCATCGGAGGGGTGAAAGAATAGGACGACGGACCCGAAAAGTAAGCCTAACGTCCAACTCGAGAGACGATAGCGGCGTAACCATTGGCCGATATTTTCGACGCCAGCCTCCCGCCTATTGTAACCCCTGACCAGAAACCATTTGAAAATAAGAAACGCAACTACCGAGGAGTACCAAATCGATACTGAAATGAATTTGTCGTTTTGAAATTGAAAAACTGCATAGACCAGTCCCACCAGCAAATGCGCCAGGGTGCTGATTCGATTTACTGAATAGAGAGCATCAAGTGTATCAGTTAACGCTTGCGGGTTCACTAGCGTATCGGACTGGAAATCCTGATCTTCATCGACCATGTTGCGCAATCGAGAAATGATTAGACCCCTCTCACGGGTATCTCTCTACCCAACGTTTCTTGAAGTGATGAAAAACGCACTCCGTAATTATTCTCAGCGTACCAAAATTACACAGAAATTCAAATTTTCTTCGAAAAATCACGGCTCCAAGAAAAGGAACACTCCGTATGGATGTTATGGGGGATTAATCAGCTGGGCAATCGCCAGAGGGAGATGGATTTTCTCAATTACCTACCTGCATGATTTCAACCGCGCGCCGGTCAAACGCTTTACGTCGTTCGTAGAGGATACTGTTGCCGTTATTGTCCACCAGCGGAAAGGAGGTCTCCGGATGAGGTATTCTTCGATCCTGCCGTGTCCTGACAAGATGGGTACCATGGGGTCTGTGCTCCGCGGTGATTCCCCCCCTTGATTGGGCATAGACAAAACGAGCCATATGCTTCAAATCTTTTCGGTCCAGCTTCAGCGCGGTATCGACCCAGATGTTGGCTATGTCTATTAATTCATCATATATCAGAGGGTTATACTGCTGCTTTACAACCTGGATAGCCCTCAGGCCATTGGCGGCCCGGCGGTGTTTTCTAATGAAGCAGTTTACCGCCTCGTAACCTTTTCCTGACTCAGCCAGAATATCGATAAGGCCCATTTTGTAGAGCTTTGGGCCACTATGCACTTTTCCTGTGGTAATTATCTGTTCGGCGCGGACCAAGCCCAATTTACGGGCCAGGAAACCGTATCCTCCCATGCCTGGAAAAAGGTTATAGCGAATTTCCGGAAGCCCCATCTGGCAATGTTTTTCAGCAATCAGATAATTACAGGAAATGGCGGACTCGAGACCGCCGCTCAGTGCGGCTCCCTCAACGAAAGATATGGTAGTTAATGGAAGGCCCAGGTTAATTGAGTTCAGATAGAAAAAATCGACACAACCAGTGGCGTAGTCTACGAGTTGATCACGATCGCCCTGCTCAATCAGATTAACCAGCAGGCCGAGATCACCACCCAGATTGAACACACCCGGGCTTTGCGAAGCAAGAACCAGGTATTTTACAGGAAATTTTTCCTGCCCCGTGCCAGATTCAAAGTAGCTGATGACCGACTTCTGAATCTGACGCGCTTCACCCAGCATGAGCGGTGAAAGACAAGGTGAGCGAAGCGGTTTGAAATAGCACCAGAGAGCTTCCTGGTTCCGATCATAGCGCACCGACATCTCCTTGTACGGGCCGAAAATCTCTCTGAACTGCTCCGACATGATCTTCCTTTAGTACGACAGCGAAGACAACAGTTAAAATTTTGACACCTATTCCAGTCCGATCGATTGGCGAATCGTGCTAATTTGATTCAGATCAACAATCAGACCGACAAATTCGTCAAAATTCTGTCACGCCACTGCGGCGTACTAAAGGAAGGGCAAGATGTGTGCCAGG
>JABDQA010000181.1 GCA_013042475.1 Desulfofustis sp. | reverse complement strand
GGGTCCTTTTCTTACTGAGACATAACGGTGGGCAGTCGGTTCAGGCTGCAATATGATTGCTCCACCGGTCTTGCTGCGCTCGGCCTGTTTAACTCAGCGGTAAAACACCAACCCGATGCCGGCCCATGTGCGGCCTCAAGCGATCGGTAAACTCTTCAGAGTTCCGATGGGCCTTCGTAAAGCCTCTTCGGTAAGCCCATCACCGGGTTTCTCAACCACTAAATGATTCGTTTCTGAACGGAAATTTAGAAGCGCTGTTCAAAGGCTCTTTACCCGCCGCTGACTTATAAACACTCCCAACAGCACCAGTGCCGAGGCGACGAACTGGATCGGAGTAAAACGCTCTCCCAGAATAAGAAAACCCAGGATGACTGCAAACACCGGAATCAGGTTAACGAAGCCCGAAGCCTGGCTGGCAGGAATCTTGCTCACTCCGTAGTTATACAGAAGGTAGGCTCCCAGGGTGACAAAGCTGCCGAGGTAAATGACTGCCAAGGCAGGTACCGGATACCAGTTGCGGGGCAGAGCAATGTCGGGATGAAGCAGGAACAGGGAGAAAAATAGTGCCCCCACCCAAGTCTGGAAAGCGGTCAGAAATACGGCGTTGTAACGCGTGCTAAGGTGTTTCAGCGACACGGTATAACCGGTTGCCGCCACCATGGCCATAAACTCAAGAAAATTTCCCAGCAGCGGGTTGGGTGCCGAGACTGACTTCTCGCCTGCGAGACTGAGCCAGCAGGCGCCGGTTATGGCAATCGTGAATCCAACCATAGTCTGGCGGGAAATAGGTTCATTGAGGAATAAGGTCGCCCCTAGAGCCACCATCAGTGGCAGCATGGCGGTGATCAGCCCGGCCTGGGAAGCTGAAGTGAGCTCCAGGGCTTTGGCTTCGAAGATGAAGTAAATGCACGGCTCGCAGACTGCCATGAAAAGAAGATATTTGAGATCTTCTCTTCTTATTCTGGTCTGCCGAAGCTGTACACAAAAGACCAGGAAACAGACACTGCCCACTACCATGCGACCCAGAATAACGATCATCGGGTGGTACCCCTGAAAAGCAATTTTCAGGGCTATGAATGAACTGGCCCAGAGGATCATCGCCGTTATCAGACTCAGGATCGGCACCCAGGATTTCTGTTCGTTCAAGAGAATTTCCTAATGATCATGTATTGTTATGGGGTCTGTTTCTGTCATTGTCGGCAGGCCGAGGGCGGGAGTCTAGCACATTGACGGGGGAATTGCCAGAGATTGACCGGCCCGGTCTGCGAAAGGCGGGAATCCTCTATTTAGAGAGTGTTTTCGAGAAACTGGTTTATTTCGGCTTGCCAAGCATTTCGAAACCGTTCTATTTCCACGTTCCAGACCTCATCGGACTGTCGCAGGCTCTGAAAATCCCTGCGTGCTGCTTCGATCTCACCGAGGAAGTGACTGCAGACGCCCCGATAGTAGAGACTGCGACTGTCTAAGGGGTGTAGTTCAAGAACTCGGGTGAAATCGTCCCGGGCCAGGTCATAGCGTTTGAAGAAGAAATGAATGGCAGCCCGGTCGAAGTAGTAATGAGCAACCCCATCGTCTTTGTCGATAGCTTGGCTGTAATAGATCCTCGCCTTTTCGTAATTCTGTTCGTGCTCGAAATAGAGTCTGCCGAGCTGGTGGTAGGCGCTGCTGGCCTCGGGATTCAGTCTGATCACCCTAAGAAATGAAACTTTGGCGCCGGTGATATCACCCTCGAGAAGTTGTTGCCTGCCCACTTCGAGGAGCTTTGCCGCTTCAGCTTCTCTGGGCGAGAATTCCGAGGTGGTCGAGAGCGGAGCGATGACCAGGCTGGTTTCTGTTTCTTCCTTTGTTTCAGCGCTGTGATCTCTGATGAACAAGGCCGCAGCCTTCAACTCGGGGTCGTGTGTCAGGGCCTTCTGCATGTCCTCGACGGCTTCGGGCATCAGACCTGATTCCTCGAGGCAGGAGCCTCTCAGGAAGTGTATCTGGGCAAGGAGTGCAGCTTCGATAGCTGGTAGTTCTGGATCGTTTATAAAGTTAGACAGCAGGGCGATAGCGTCGGAAAAGCTTCGCTGCCGGTATAGACATCTGGACAGCTCGATCAGATAATCCGGCGTATCTTGCGCCAGTCGATACGCTTGCCTGTAAAACACGCAGGCCTCCACCTGATTGAAATCATGCTGGGCCGCTATTTCTCCAAGCATAAAATAGGCTTTGGCATTGTCAGGCTCGTGGCTGATGACCCGGTAAAAATCCCGGCGAGCGGCCTCGATGTTGTTCTCGTAGTAACGACGCAGCCCTCGTATTAAGAATTCTCGATGGCCGTTGTCCAAGCCCGACTCGATTTCTTTTTCCGGGGTGGGGCTCAATTGATTGGACGGCAGGCGAACACTCTCAGAACCTGACGTAGCGACATGGCCGACCGGTTTCTTTAGATAGGCGTTGATAAGCGATCTGGCCTTGGTCGTCATTCGGCCCCTGATACTACTTTTGATGATGACCAGATCGGCTAACCCGCCCTCGAGGTGTCCCTGGGCATGAAGTGATTGGGCTCTACCGTAATAAGCCTCTTCGTACAGGATATCCTGGTCAATTGCAGCGCTGTAATCAGCGATAGCCTCGGGCTGGCGTCCGAGCTGCCGGTAGAACTCGGCACGCTGGTAGTAGTAATTTTTACGTCTATAGCCCGAACTTTCCAGCCCTATGGCATCATCGATGAGCAGATGCGCCCGCTCGAGGTCCTGCCCTGCCTGAAAAACAATGGAGCCGAGGTGGAAACGGCTGAACCCGGTTTTGCCCTGGAGTTTCTCCAGATAGACGAGATCTTCTTCAGCTTCTCGGAATTGTCTGTTCTTGATGTAGGCAAGTATTCTTCCTTTTCTGGAATCAACATCGTCCGGAGAATTGTTGAGGGTGTCACTGAAAGCGGCAATGGCCACGTAGGGATCATCAAGAGCCCGCTCCTTCAGGTCGAGATAGATATTGATGGCAGGTGAAGTTGGATAGTCTACCAGATAGCGGTCCAGCCCCTTGCTCATCATTTGGTAAGTCTCGGGGGCGAGGAGAAACTGCTCCTTTTGCAAACCTCTGCCCAACCTGTCCGATCTGAGCTTCAGATAATCCAGATAGACGACATAGGTGCTGACATCGCTCGATTCGAGGTTAAAGGAGTTCCTGGCAAACTGTTCCATCATCTGGTCTGAACCATACCACCAGGGACTCAGGTAGAGCAGCTTGGCTCGGTAGGCAGCCAGCCAGCCCGGATCGATATCAACGGCCCGCTGAAACCATTTCTCCATCTCCGCGCGCGGAAGCTTGAGGTGTATGGACAGGGCGGTCAGAGCTGCGAAAGGCCCTGGATCAGAAGCGCTGAGCTCAGCGGCCTTTTCAAGATTGGCCCTTCCATTCAGCAGGAATTGGTTGAAATCGCGCCGCTGTTGTTCGCTCAACAGCAATGACTTGTTGGCTCCGTCGAGAAAGCGAGCCCTTTCAAGAAAGTACATCCCCCTGACCAGGTAAGGAAAGTGAGACGCGGGCCTGGAGCTGCACCAGCGATTCCAGGCCCTGAGCTGTTCCATAGTGGACAGCTGGTAATAGACCTTTTCCAGCTCTCGCATCCCGTCACTGCTTAGAGCTCTTTTTTGCAGCACTTCTCTGAGATTATTTTCAGCCTCCTGATACTCACCACCAGCCACCAGACGGGCAACCTTATTGGCAATCACAGCGGTTTCATTGCGCTGCTGCAACGCAGCGCTGATTTCCGAGCTCTGGTCGAGCGGTGGGTTAGCAGCCGTGGTAAAGGTGGAACTAAACAGGAGCGTGGCCAGCAGGATGATGAGCTTAACCAGCAGAGAACGGAACTCGAATGCACGGATCATTATTTAAGCCGGTTTTCGATCTGGGTGAGAATACGGCGGGAGAGTGGTTCATCGCCGAACACACCGACCCTGATGGTAATATTGGTTAGATCCCTGGAAGCCCGGACGATGGACAAAGCGACCTTGTCATCCTGGAGGGTTCGGAGTTCGTAAATCGCATTGTGCTGAGTTTCATCTTTTGTTACCTGGGTTATGGAATTGTCGTTGATAGCGCTGTCGGTCGCCTCGACGACTTTTTCGAATCGCCCCTCGAGCGTCGCCTTGAGATCGCCGCTGACGTACCCTACGGTGCCAGCGGCGGCTCCACCGATTAGAAGCACACCGCAGCCGGACAAGTGGAACAGAAGATAGGGCATCAGCAGAAGCCGCACCCCGATGGTAACGGATTTAGTCGTCATGAGAATTCGTAGTCATCAATTGAGATATAAAGTGTGGATCATTTAGGATTCTGTCCGTTCTCAGATGACGGGGGGAGTTTGAAGCGATGAATCTTGCTGACCATGGCACGCTTTATAGTAGTCGTGGTACCTCCCTCAGAGATCAGTGTTACTGAATCCGGTTCGATGGTCAGTTCAACGCCTTCCAGGTCTCCTCCGCTCACCAGTTCAACGATGTAAAAAAAACGGTCGGTGGGTTTGGTCGAGTCTCCTGATTCGAGCGTGGTGAGTTTTTCTACCTGCACTTCCTGCATTGCCTTGGCCAGCATCTCCTGATCGACGATCAGGTGATTAACATCTGCGTTGTCATCTGTCCCGTCTGCGACCTCGGTTTGCTGCTGTTCACCTATGGGCAGGCTCTGCAGCAGAGACTCGATTTCCGATCGGTTGATCGCTGCCAGCACTATGATGCAGAACAGCAAAAGCACCAGAATCGTCTTTATTCTGATACCGAAGATACTGCGCGGGGTAGAGTCTTCACTGTTCATGTCATATATATCAATCGCCTGTTTCGGGGTATGGCGAGCAGATAGTTTTCTGCCTGTACAAACCATTTCAATAATATCTTTTTTTGGGTATCAGTGCCAGTGCGGTGTTGGCTTCAGGAATTTTCATCAGGAGAATGATCTGCCAGGAAGCACGAATGGGCGCAGCCAACTAATTTACTTGACACCACTGGCGCACTCTGCTACTTATGTGCATATGTTGTTTAATTAATCAATTAATTAGAGTGGCGGTGCACACTTGTGGACAATATGGACATTTGTAGTACTTTCGTTGGCACTTTTTTTCGGGTACTTTGGTCCTGCATTGTTGATGGCCGAACACACAGCCGGCTGCCCGCTTTTTCCTGGCGCACCGGTTTTTCTGTTTTGGAAGGAGGGCAATGCTGACAGGCAAGTGAGCTCATACATAACCCAGCGCGAGAGTGTCATATGAAAATTGCAGAGATCGGAAAAACCAAATCTGAGAGCCCGGATAGTCTGCCTTGCCGTGAGCGACGCAACTTACTGAGAATTGGCTTAGCAGTTACCGGTGTATATCTCGGCGGTAAAGTGCTGTCGCTTACCTCAGTCACCAATGCGTTTGCTGAAGGAGTGGTTCCAAAACGTGGGAAATATCCGTACAGCCCTCATTACGCAATGGTAATCCGCGAGCATCTCTGTATCGGCTGCGAGCTCTGCAAAGATGCCTGCGTCGAGACCAACAACGTGCCCGAATATGGCTTTCGCACCACTATTCTTGAACGTCGCCGTGATATCGTCGACGGTGGTGAAGAGACCATCTTCATGCCGGTGCTCTGCAACCAGTGCAACCGGCCGCCCTGCGTCAGGGTATGTCCGACCTCAGCTACCTGGAAAGACGAGACCAATGGTATCATTGTCATGAAAAACAGCCGCTGTATCGGCTGTAAAACCTGCATGGCGGCCTGTCCCTACAACGCCCGTTACTTCGATGAAGACACCAGGGCCGTCGATAAATGCGACTTCTGTCTTGCAGCTCGTCTCTCCAAAGGAAAGAAGAATACCGCCTGCTCCGAGGCCTGCCCCGCTGATGTGCGGGTCTTTGGCGATCTTGCCAACGTCAAGAGCAGGGTCTACCGGCTCGTGCATCAGCCTGAGAAAATTGTCTGGGTCCTCAGGCAAGGAGCAGGGGCCTTGCCCAACGTCTTCTATACCAATGCCTGATCAGTTGTCAGCAAATAATCGTCAAGGATAATCACCTTTGGGGTGTCAAATAGTTATGAGAAAGCGGAGAATGCGATGAAAAAGATTCTTGCAGTGCTCGGTCTCATGAGTTTCTTCCTGTTGAGCGCCGTGATCATCTGGGCCTCGAGCCAGAATAGCGAACAGGAGGAGCCGTATGATGAAGACACCTACGGTCCAGAGGAGCCTATCGTCTGGAACAAGCCGCAGAAGTCGGTCGTATTCAGCCATAAAGAGCACACTCTGGCCGCCGACCTGTCCTGTGAAGACTGCCATGATGATTTATTTGAAATGGAGGCCGGCGCTGCCGAAACATACGATGACTTTAACCATGCCTCCATGGACGAAGGCAACTACTGCGGTGCCTGTCACGACGACAGCATGGCCTTTACTACCGAATCATACTGCGGTTCCTGCCATCTCTCTCCGGAGGAGCCGATTGTCTGGACTAAACCCTTGAAAGCTGTACTCTTTACCCATGACAACCATGGTGAGGATATGGGGATGGATTGTGAGTCCTGCCATAATGATCTTTTTCTCATGGAAGCGGGTGCCGCCCAGGAAAATGATGACTTTAATCATGAGTCCATGGACGAAGGTAATTACTGCGGCGCCTGTCACGACGGCTCCACCGCCTTTACCTACGAGACCAGGTGCACTAGTTGTCACATCGGTGTTCGCGGTTACGCTCGCTTGACTGGAGAAGGTGGTAGCGAGGATCACGGATCCGGCCATTAGAAATATAAAGGGAGAGGACGGCGTTGGTGCTGACCTCTTCCTTTCCCTCTCAGCTGTACCCGAAAAGCAAATAAGAGCCCTGACAGGACGCATCCTGCGCCCATTTTAACCACTATCTATTTAACTATCTAAGATCAATAGATAAACACCAAATCGCTCAACTTCTTTCCCCTCTTTTTCTTGTCAGGCAATAGTGTCAGTATAGACTCTATCTTATTAAGTATTTGAAATATATAGAATTTATATGGTTTTGCGAGTGGGCGCATAGTGCGCCTCTGCTGGAATCGTGTACGACGCAGAATGCGTCCACAAGGGTAAGCTGTATTGGAAAAACAGCGCGGTTTGATCGCCTGTAAACTCCTTTGAAGTATTAAATAAATAAATAAAAACATATATTTGTATAAAATTTAAGTTATTTATTTAAAACTTTTAAAGTGCTGGCATGTCACTTGCTCATAAGAGGGCAAGAACGGCAACAACATCTAGTAAGGAGGTTGACATGGCAGCTTACGTTCACGCCCACTCCGACACCACGATCGTCAGTTCCCCCGTTTTACGGGCCTGGCTTGAGAAAGCAAGCGAATGCTTCTGGGCTTCGCTCTGTCTCATTCTGTTTATGGTCCTCGGACCTTTCTCAGCCCCGATCGTACTTGGCTACATCTTTTTTGGCAAAATCCATGACCAGGAGTCCGTTGAGCCGGATCCTGTCGTTGAATCTTAAAGCAATAACCCATTAATTATCAGGAGGAATCATGTCCTTACAGTCACAAACTGCAGTATTAGAGCAGAGATCGTTTCGCAGACCTCAGTTCAATCTTTTGTTGTGGACCATGCTGGCCCTTGTCGCCATTGGCATCTCAGCAGGAATTTATGCACTTTTCGCCGGTCACCATCACACGCTCGGAGTGACCCGTGACGTACCCTGGGGCATCGCCATTTCCACCTACGCCTACCTGGCCATTATCTCCACCGGCCTTTGCGGATTGGCGGCTTTGAGCCATCTGTTCGGCGGCAACAATCTGGCCCCCCTGGCCAATCGCATGGTCTGGCTGTCAATTGCTGCAATATTCGGGGCCTTCCTGGTAATAGGCCTGGAGCTTGAGAATGTCTGGCGGATGCCGCTGGGAGTCATTCTCTATCCAAACCCGACCTCGAACATCTGGTGGATGGGAACTCTTTATGGCATGGCGGTCGGTATCATGATGGTCGAACTTTACCTTATCATTATAAGACGCTTTAAGCTGGCCATCGCCCTGGGCGTGCTGGCGGCGGTTACCGAGCTGTTGGCCAACTCCAATCTGGGTTCGGTGTTCGCCTCGCTGAATGCCCGCCCGTTCTGGTATGGCTCACAGCTGCCCATCTTTTTCCTGGCTTCGGCGTTTCTGTCCGGTGCGGCGGCAATCGTTATCTTCACCCACGGTTCCTATGCACTGCGGGGCAGAAAAGTCAGCGACAAAAGTATGGCCGCGTTGCAGACCGCCGGCAAGGTAATGCTCCTGCTGATTTTCATGATCGCTCTGGCCACCGGCTGGAAATGTCTCAACGCCTGCTTTGGGTCCAAGGCAATGGGAGAGGCATCTCGGCTGCTCACCCAGGGACCGCTTTCCTCATCGTTCTGGGTATTTGAGATAGGCATCGGGCTGGCGCTGCCCTTCGTGCTGCTTCTGGTGACCAGGCTGCGGTCGATCGAAGCCCTGTCGCTTGCGGCCCTGATGGTTCTCGTCGGTCAATTCTTTTCACGCCTGAACCTGGTAGTCGCTGGTCAGATAATTCCCCATTTTTCCGACGTTGAGGGCATGCCGGCTTATCATCACTATGCGCCGACTGCCCCTGAACTGGCCATCGTACTGAGCGGAATAGGCGTGCTTGGCGTCTGTTTCCTGCTGGGTGAGTATTTTCTCGGCGACCGTTTCAGGCATCACCATGAGGACTAGGCGAGTATACCGAGTCAAAGCATTATGGAGGAGATCATGATCTCTCAAGACGAAGCAATATTTACCATCGGAATGGCAGCCAAAATCCTCGGTGTACACCAGAGAACTTTGAGGAACTACGAGGGCAGCGGGTTGGTAAGGCCGCTGCGTAAAGGAAAATGGCGCTACTATTCGATGCGCGACATCAAGTGGATCGAATGCCTCCGTGAAATGATCCACGAGCACGGCATCAGCGTCAACGCAGTGAAGAAATTGCTGTCCTACACTCCCTGCTGGAACATCATTGACTGTCCGTTTGAGAAAAGGCAGCGCTGCAGCGCCTTTTTCTCAAACACCCTGGTCCCCAGTAAAATCAAAAAACTCACCCCTGTGTCGCGGCCCAAGCGCAAGAAAAAGGTGGTCGCTATATAATATATCCAAAAGTAAAAGTTCCAGAACCTCCGGTCGCATCAGCGGGCGGAGGTTTTTTTTTGCGATCTGTACTTTGCCGCGGTTTATTTTTGGGCGCAGAGTACGCCCAAATCATGCTCAGCGTCGGTGAGGGATAATTATGCTGCCACTTCACCCTAGAAAATTATTTATTTATGTTTCTCGTAACATATTAAAATATATATATAATACCTTTAATAGTACGACAATGTGTCAACTCATATCAAAAATCTTATGGGTAAATAACTTGACAATGGATATTTACAATTTTATTATAGTCACTAATTCGGAGCCACGGAGCGGAGAGTTGGTTAGGGTTCTGAACCGGGCTGCCTTCCGGCAGCATTCATTTAACTCCCACAATGCGGAGCACGGTTATGGATGGCATACTTTTTTTGGCTTTTTGGATTGGTGGAGCA
>JABDQA010000176.1 GCA_013042475.1 Desulfofustis sp. | reverse complement strand
CCCGTTTGCGTATTGCTGTTATTCAGTTGTCAAGGATCGTCGAAACACCTAAAAAGGCGCCACTCGTGACGAGTGAGCAAGAACGTCAATCTAATATGATCTCAATCACATGTCAATTAGATTCTTTACCCTACCACCGCTTTTGGCAGACTCGTACCACCTGCAAAAGCCGCGACAAACTATACCCTACAACTACCTTTGTCAATAAGTTTGTAGGATGCCAGGGAAAAAAAGTTTCTAACTTTTTGAAGATGCTGATATATTGTTGTTATCTATAGGAATGTGGTGTTAAAGAGTAGTGCCTGGAAACTTCACTGCCAACCCCTCACAAGAGACTTCCCCGTATTTATGAAAGATAAGAACAAATTGCTCAGAATGTTGCCCAAGGTTGACGAGTGTCTGGCCAGGCTCGAATCATATGTCGAAGAATACGAGATCCCTTTACGTGTCGCTAAGAAAGGTGTGCAGCAAGCGGTCGAGCAGCTACGCAATCGTCTTCTGAATGATGAGCAGGTACACATTCCAAAATCTCAGGCTGAATGGGATGAGATCTTCAAAAGACAAATTGGATTGTTGATGGACTCGAATCTCAAACGAGTCATCAATGGCACAGGTATCGTGGTCCATACCAACCTTGGCCGCTCACTGCTACCAGATCATAGCATAAGGCAGCTCTCCATGGCCGGGGCCTGTTATACAAATCTTGAATTCAACCTGAAAACCGGAAAGCGGGGGAGCCGCTACAGTCTTGTCGAGGAGGTAATATGTGATCTCACCGGGGCGGAAGCCGCTTTAGTGGTAAACAACAATGCTGCGGCGGTATTGATTTCTCTAGATACGCTGGCCAGGGACCGTGAGGTTATCATCTCCAGGGGACAACTGGTGGAAATCGGCGGGTCTTTCAGAATTCCCGATGTGATGAAAAAAAGCGGTGCCGCACTGGTTGAAGTGGGGGCGACCAACAGAACGCATCTGTATGACTATGAGCAGGCCATTAGCGACTCCACAGCCCTGTTGTTGCGGGTCCACACGTCGAATTTCCGGATCATTGGCTTCACCTCTCAGGTGAGCGCTGAAGAACTGGTTGGACTTGGCAACAAGTATGAGCTGCCGGTCATGGAAGATCTGGGCAGCGGCAGCTTCACCGATCTTTCCACTTTTGGTTTACCTCCTGAACCAACGGTCCAGGAAGTCGTCAAATCGGGGGTTGATGTGGTTGTTTTCAGCGGCGACAAGCTACTTGGCGGACCCCAATCAGGAATCATCGTCGGCAAAGAAAAAATAATCTCTCGAATAAAGAAGAACCCGCTGAACAGAGCCCTGAGAATCGATAAATTCACTCTCGCCTCCCTCGAGAGCGTGCTCAGGGATTATTATGATCCGGAAAAGGTAATGAAAAAAAACCAAACCCTGAGAATGATCAGCGATCCGCCTGAAATCATCAAGAAGAGAGCCCAGAGACTTATGCGCAGAACGCGCCGGAAAATTGAAGACAGATGCGCTCTGAGCATGGTTTCGACGATTTCTCGTGTGGGGGGCGGGGCGTTACCTGAATACGGACTGGCCAGTTGGGCAGTGGAATTGAACCCTGGCGGTACGACAGTCTCTAAGCTGGAAGTCGATTTCAGGGCATTACCCGTCCCGGTGATTGGCAGGATAGAAAATGAGCGGCTGCTGATTGACTTCCGCACCGTGCTCGATGGCGAAATCCCCGAACTCAGCACTCAACTGATCAACTATTTTTCCTGAATCTGCTTCCCATGTTTCTTGAGAACTCTCCGTTTACCACTCCCTCTCCAGGGCTCAGAAAAACCGATTTATTGATTTTTGGTCAGAAGCTCGAAAAGATCGTCCTTGCGACTGTTCCTACATCCAAGAAAGCTCACATCGTTGCAAGAGAGGATATCGCTTCGCTTAAAAAGGGTGAGCCGACTCCATGGCGAAAAGGACAGCTCGATAAGATCTTCAGTCAGAAACTTCCCATCTGGTTGAAGCCAGACAAGCTGCTGGCACCCCTCGATTGTGTTGATAGCACAGATTTAGCAATCTTGGTCGAGGGGGTTGACGACGTGGTCATAGAAAAGGGTTCCGAGGAGTGGCTTGAAGAGACATGCTCGTCTGTGTTGCGGCAATTTTTTAGTGTCAGAGACCACTTCCTCGATCCGTCGACTTCCCTCAGCAATATCAATGCACTCAAGAGTTATTTGCCTGGGATAGTCGATCAAGATGACTTGCACCTTTTACTGGTGGAGTCACTTTCAACCGCCCGTTCGATCAAGGAGGCGTATCGCCATACGGCGGAAACTGGTCGGCTCCTGGAAGAATTCAACCGGTTCTCGTTTCCGCTCTTCCATCTTGGAAAGTCGTTATTCTGTTTCGTTGTTGGCCGCAGAGACAAAGACATGATCAAGTCTCTATGCCACGCCTTGACCAACTTCGCCAGAAATGGGGGGCTCAAACGCATTCACATAGGCTTCTCCTCTGTTAACCGCGATAGGCACCAGAGTCTGTCCTCCAGGAGGCTTGCGGAGACGCTCATGGACGAGGCGTGGAAAGCATTGCATCATGCAAGCAAAAGGGGGCCTTACTCTTTTTGTGATTTCCAGCTTCTCATGAAACCTGAATTATTTGAGCTCAAAGCGGTAGACAGGAGCACTTTGGGAAAACTCTCTTACCGATGGAAGGATTTCAGCAAGTTTTCCCTTATTCATTTTAAGCCGGATTTCATCGACAGGAAATTGCTTGATACTCATTTGACCAGCCTATTTAAGAATGAACTCATCGTTGCAGATGAAGAGGGGTATTTCGTAATACGGCGAGGAAAAACCGCCGCCAATTCTGAGAAATGGGCGTCATCTCTGATCACCAAAGTAACCGAAGCCCAGGGTGAGCGCTATTCGTTATCCGCCGGTATTAGTTCCTATCCGTTCCATGAGTACACCAAACCCGAGATTGCCCGCAACTGTAAGAAAGCATTGCTGCACGGTTCATTCCTGGGACCGTGCAGCACTGTAGTTTTCGACAGTCTGAGCCTGAATGTGAGCGGTGACGCCTATTTCAGTGAAAGTGATCTGTCGGCAGCGGTGAGGGAATACCGAAAAGGACTGGAACTTGCTCCCCGCGACGTAAACCTCCTCAATAGTCTGGGGGTTACCTATGCACTGATGAACATGACGGATAGGGCTTTTGACGCTTTTATTCAGGTGCTGGATATCGAGCCTGATAATTTCATGGCCCTTTTCAACAAAGGACTTGGCGAAAAGAAGTTTAAAAAATACGAACCGGCGGTGAAGTCCTTCACCAGGGCTCTGAGCGTTTTCAATAATGACGATGAGGATGAACGAGCCAGTTTCGGCGAGCTGCTGTTTCAACTAGGCGTCTGCCAATTTCGGGTCGGTAACTACCGACAATGTATAAAAGTTCTAAAAAAATGGTACAAAGCTAAAAAGGGAGAACCGGGCAGCGAACGATGTCTCCGATATATAGGTATCAGTTATTTTCACCTTGAAGAGTTCAAGGACTCTGCCATGTGGCTGCAGCGCGCCCTGGTTACTAATCAATCTGATGGAGAAGCACTCAGTATGCTTGGCACTGTCTATCTTAAAACAGGAGAAGGCGACGACATCGCTCTGAATCTTTGTCGGAGAAGCGTCGAGATGGAACCCGATAATGGAGAATACAAAATTCGCTATGCACATGCCCTGGCGATGTCACACAGATACGATCAAGCGGTGGAAATTCTTACCGGTTGCACTCGATCCAGAAAATTCAAGATCAGCGGTTGGCTCGAAATTGCCAGAATTACTATGATGAAGGGCGATTGGCACAACTGTGAACGTACTCTACAGAAAATTTTTTCTAGTAGAGAAACAAATCCGCATCATTTGAAAAAGGCCGAAGAGCTGCAAACATCCCTCGCAGAGAAGAGACTAAGATCAAATTCACCAAAGGACGGGACATGAGCATAGAACCGAAGTATGAATTGGATAATACAGTGGTGGGTGATTCCTGGAGGATGTTCAGAATAATGGGAGAATTTGTCGAGGGCTTCGACGCGCTCTCGACAGTCGAGGCACCCGCGGTCACAATTTACGGTTCGGCCCGGACTCCAGTTGATCATCCCTGGTACTCGTTGACGGTTGACATTGCCAGGGATCTGGCCAGATCTGGCTATGCGATCATTACCGGTGGTGGGCCGGGAATCATGGAGGCAGCCAACAAAGGGGCCGCAGAAGGGGGAGGGGTTTCCATAGGTCTCAATATCAGCCTGCCCCACGAGCAGGACCCCAATCCTTACGCCAATTTTCCGCTGCATTTCAAATATTTTTTCGTAAGAAAGGTCATGTTCATGAAATACTCGATGGCCTTTATCTGTATGCCGGGCGGTTTCGGCTCCATGGATGAGCTGTTTGAATCCTTGACGTTAATTCAAACTCAGAGGATCAAACCTTTTCCGATCGTACTGGTGGGCAGCAGCTTTTGGTCAGGTTTGGTGGAATGGCTGAAAGAAAGTTTTATAGGAAATGGAACTATCAGTGAAGAAGATATGGATCTTTTTGAAATTATTGACGATCCTGCCGAAATCGTGGATTATATCAAAAAAACTGTAGTAGTATAATTTGTATTATTTCAGTGAGATAGTTATACTAAGCTAGTATATCGAATTAAGAGTCGGATTTCGGTTTTCCAGAAAACTGCTAGAAGAGGGGTGAACGCATGGCACAAATCGATGCCTTTTTCAAATTGATGAATGACGAAGGTGCCTCCGATTTACATATGGTCGCAGATCAGCAACCGGTATTGCGAATTCGTGGCGATATGGAACGAGTCAAGTTCAAAGTGATGAAAAACGACGAACTTAAGGCCATGCTCTATGAAGTCTGTCCGGAAGCAAAAATCAAGGTATTCGAGGAAACCGGGGACATCGACTTCGGTTATGAAATACCCGGCCTGGCCCGCTACCGCTGTAACTTCTTCAACCAGAAAAACGGCATTGGAGCGGTATTCAGAGAGATCCCCTCTGACATACTCAGTGTTGAGCAGCTTGGTTTGCCAAAAGTTATTTCCAGGCTCGCCCATTTGCCCAAAGGACTCGTACTGGTTACCGGTCCCACAGGCCACGGTAAATCGACCACCCTGGCGGCAATTGTCGATGAGGCTAACAGAACGCGCAAGGACCACATACTCACCATCGAAGATCCGATAGAATTTGTGCACCAGTCCAACAAGTGTATTATCAACCACCGCGAAGTCGGTACTCATACCAAGGGCTTCAGTCAAGCTCTAAGAGGTGCGCTGCGTGAGGATCCCGACATCATCATGGTGGGCGAGATGCGTGATCTTGAAACCATGACCCTGGCCATGGAGGCAGCCATGACCGGTCATTTGGTGTTCGGCACCCTGCATACCCTTAATGCGATGAAGACCGTTGACCGTGCCATCGAAATGTTTCCAGCGCATCAGCAAGCCCAGGTCCGTTCTACGTTGGCGGATGCGCTGCGCGCGGTTGTATCCCAGACCTTATTCAAACGGATCGATGTGAAGGGCAGGGTGGCTGCTCTCGAAATTCTCATTGCCACCCCGGCGGTTCGTAATATGATTCGTGAGGCCAAGACCTATCAAATCATTTCGACTATGCAGACCGGTAAAAAGTACGGTATGCAGACCATGGACGACGCCATCATGGAACTGCTCGAAAAGCGGATGGTCAGCCCTGATGATGCGTACTCGAATTCCATTGATAAATCAAAGTTTGTCAAGTACCTGAAGAAACCGCCTTCGGACTTCACCGAAGTGTAGGTAGCATCGGAGCGTCAACTTTCTCTCCAATAGCGCTCTTGCATATTCATTCGGTTTATGAGGTACCCCTCTCCGTCTCCAAGTATGGTAATGGTGATGGTGCCGTCTGTCGCTGTGTTGAGAACGGGTATTCCCAGTCTTTTAGCAGAATCGAGGGTTTTTTGTGCAGGAAAACGTGAGGTTCTTGAAATCCCGCTCGAAATTACCAGCCACTCTGGAGACACCGCAGAAAGAAATTTCTGAGAATTTGAGGTGCTGGAGCCATGATGTGGAGAGAGCAGAAGGGTTGTGTGTAGATCTCCTTCGGTGTCCACCAACTCGAGTTCCCGATTTCTGGTGATATCACCGGGGAAGAGTACCGATGTATCAGTAACATCCAACTTCAAAACCAAGCCCCGGTCATCTTCGTTGTCCATTCCAGTGGAAACACTCCCTCCGAGGGCTGTTATCTGGGCTCCAGCTTCTGAGATTACAACACCAGGTTCAGGGACAATGATTTTAATTCCTTCCTGGCGAGCAAGGTTGACAAGTCTCATAAATCCTTGTTTGCCCCCGTTCAGATAAGGAAGCCAGAGCCTCTCGGGCTTAAATCTCTTGATCAGGGTGCCAATGCCGTTGTAGTGGTCAGAGTCATCGTGGCTTATGAAAATATCATTAATTTTGCCAATCCCTTTGTGCCACAGAAAGGGACTTAAGAGGCGTGCTCCACAGTCATACCCAGGACCGCTGCGCGTTCCTCCGTCTATGAGTACCACACGTCCCGATGATAGTTCGACGAGATTAGCACTGCCATGTCCGACGTTCAAAATCGTCACCCTGGTGAAAGGCTTGTTAAATTTTATCGGAAGATGAATCAGATTGAGAAGGGTCACCAATACCATGGAAAATGCGATCAGATTGACAATGCAGGCACTTCTGGATAGTTGTCGGATGATGAAGACGAGAAGGAGAAAATAGTATACCAGGATGATTGTCGGAGAAGGCGTCGGCGCCCACAGCTGGGTTGAATCGGGGCTGCTCATCGCCGTAGCAATGGTCTGAGAGATATTGAGGCCACAAGCGCCCAATTTAAGCAGGATCATTGCTGCGGGGTGATCAATGAGTATAAACGGCAAACTCAGCATACCAAGGGGTAAACTAAAAAAGCATATAAGAGGTTGAATCAGGATGTTTGCCGGCAGGGTGATCAGAGATAGTCGGTTGAAATGGAAAAGCAGCAGGGGCAGAGTGGAGAGTGTGGCGACAACGGTGACACAGATCAGAGAAATGAACATATACAATAATTTGGGTGATGGATTAAGATACTTCCCATCAGGTTCGCCAATACTGGCCAACAATTTTGGGACTCCCAGAATTATTGCCACAACCGCCGAAAATGAGAGTTGAAACGATGGGGACTCAATTGCCATCGGATCAATTAGAAGGATGAGCAACGCTGCGAAAGAGATGATCGAAATGGGTGAATGAAACCGATCACAACTAAGGGCTATGACCACGCCCGAGGTCATGATAAACGCTCGGGCCGCGGGAGAATGAAAACCAGCCAGGAGCGCATAAATGAGCAGCAGCGGTAGAGTCATTACCAGTGCAGTCTTCTTGAGGTTATATGCCAAGATTAACCTCTCCGACCTGCGCAGCAGCCAATAAATTATCGTGTAGGTGAGCATTGTGAGTAATCCGAGATGCATGCCCGAGATCGCCCATAAATGCATAATTCCAGCCCTTTTTAAGGTCTCGGATACCTCGGGGGACATCGATGATCGATCACCGATCAACAAAGCTTTGTAAAGTGAACCATCTTGTTCTGAGAGTGTGTTGTCGATATAGCTGGAAATGAGTGTCCTCATTTTTTCAATGCGGTAGACAAACTTTTTAATCCTACCAGGCTTGATCCCTGTGACTGGCTGAATGAGTACCGGTGAGCTCACAAGTCCCGTAAGAAAAATTTTTTTACGGGCCAGATACTTTCGATAATTGAAGGATCCTGGTGTCGCTGCCGCTCGTGGGATTTGAATCTTCGTTCTGACGATGATGGAGTGACCTGGGCCAATTGCAGCAGGCCAGTCACCTTCAACCAGAAGCAGTATGCTGCCCGAAGCTCTGGTAAATGGCTGGTTGCTTTCAGTTTTGGCATATTTCACTTTGATCAACGCGCGGTTGATGTCTTGAGACTTGGTTATCATTTCAGCGAGGGTTCCCACCAGGACAACTTGTTGTTGATCCGTCACGGCGAGAACAAGGTGCGAGCTATCGATGAGCGTCGAGCGCTTCTCGGAGGATTGAAGCAACCCGAGAAGCAAGTAGATAAGCACAACGAATATCGAGGCTTTGTGTTCATACCCCACCCCCATCAGGATAAAGATAGCGGGGAAGCCAGCGAGCAAGACTGCAAGGGGCAGGTATTCGGAAACTGGTGGGTCGGAATTAACTAAAATTCCGATACTATACGAAATGGTGGAGAGGGTAAGCAGATAATGGGTACAAAAACGACTGACCGAGATCAAAGAAAACGGTTGATCAGTTCAAGGTGATCGGCGATGACATGATCATGCCCTGTGCTGAAAATCAATGCCTTCTCGCCCATTTCATGCCGTTTAGATTCATTCTCCACGAGCAGCCTGAGGCTTTTGAATAATTCTGAGCTGTTTTTCACTAGAAGCGCGGCACCGCATTCCAGTAAATCCTGGCTTATTTCTGAAAAATCGTCCATATGCGGGCCAAACAGCACCGGACTGCCTGTGCGGGTTGCCTCAAGAGGGTTGTGGCCTCCTTCATCGACGAGACTGCCCCCGATGAAACTTATATCAGCATAACGGTAGAGAGTGGGGAGATCACCGATGGTGTCTATAATAGTGACGTGCGAATCGTGGAGCTCATTGCTTGAAAACCTGGTGAAGGAAAAGTCACGTTCTCTAACCAGGTCGATAACTTCTTCAGACCTACTAATTTTTCTGGGAGCGACTACCAGATGACACTTTTTCTCGGTGGTTTCAAGCAGGCGAATAAAAGCGTCCAGAATTTGTGCTTCCTCGTCAGCATGGGTAGATCCTGCAAAAACATAAAGATTATCCGCAGGGAGCGGTGAACAGAGCTGAGGGCTAGCCTCTCCATTAGGATTTTCCCTGCCAAACTTTAGATTACCCAGAGTTCTCGTTTTATCTATGGCTACGCCAAGCTTAACCATTTTTCTGACATCACTTTCTGTCTGCATGCAGAGCATCGAGAAGGTGTCAAAAATCGGTGCAAAGAAAAAGGAGAATCGCTGGTATCGCTGCATGGAGCGATGTGAAATTCTTCCGTTGAAGAGAAGAAGCGTTGTTCCGGCAGAGGCAAGGCACCTGAGTAAATTGGGCCAGAAATCGGTTTCTATCTGTATATAAAGATCAGGCTTGATAGTGGTTTGGAAAAATCTCACCACCGGCAGAAAATCGAGCGGATAATAGATTAAGGCATCACAATAAGGGGTGATCAGCCGCTCTGCCAATTGGTATCCGCTGATGGTCGTTGTAGAAAACACTATGGTGGTGGATTCACTCTTGCGGTGGTGTAACTGTTTCACCAAAAGCGAAGCTGAGGTGATTTCACCAACTGAAAGCGCGTGTATCCACAGCGTCTTTGATTTGGGTGGGTGGGGAATTTTGAGGCCAAAGCCAAGCCTTTGCAAGATAACAGAGCGTTTCTCGGGTACTAGGATCACATAAACCAGCAGCCATAGAGCGAAAAATGGCGACAGTAAAAGAGCAATGATATTATATATCAAAATCATGGCAGCTGATCGATGTTGTGACGATGTGTTGCTGAGATTGAAAAAAGAATCCTGTAATTCTCATTGAGGATACCAGCCAACCATAACAAAAAATGAACATCATTCTTCTGGACAGAAAAGAGATCATCGGCGACCTAGTGACGCTCAGGAACCGCCGAGCCGAACACATTGTTAAGGTGTTACGGGTTTCTCAAAATGACAGGGTCACCGTTGGCATAATAAATGGAAAAGTGGGTTATGGCATTATAAAAGAGCTCGAGAAGCACCAACCGTATCATGTCAAACTCAAGGTAATCCTTGATAAAATACCCGATACTCCGGCCCCGCTTGATATAATGTTGGCGTTGCCACGGCCTATTGTGTTCAAACGAATCATCAACCATCTTACAGCATTGGGGGTAAACCACGTCTTCGTCGTCAATGCGGCGAAAGTGGAGAAAAGCTATTGGGAATCATCGATGGTGACAGAGAGCGGTTGGCGACTCTACATGCATGAAGGTCTTGAGCAGGCGGTCGATACCCGACTGGTTGAATTCACCTTTCACCGCGGGTTCAGGCCCTTCGTCGAGGAAGTAATTCCAGCAATAACGAATCGATACGCGCAGATGCTTGTGGCTCATCCTGAAAGCGACCATGATTTGGCCCGAGTTTATAAGGCTGGGAAAAATCCTGTTCTCATGGCAATCGGTCCAGAAGGGGGCTGGAATGAATACGAACTGGAGCAGATGCGGACTCGAGGGTTTGATCAGTTCAGTTTAGGCCCCCGAATCCTAAGGGTTGAAACAGCGGTTACTGCAGTGCACGCGTCAATCACGTTGCTGCGCACTTTGACAAGCTAAATCAGATTACTACAACTAGCGAGGAGCCATTTGTTGATGCAGAAGCTGGAAAAAAATTTACAGCGCTTGACGTTCAGAGTCTGGGGAAATCTGACTGAAGATAGTGAAGGTTGGAACTCTGAGACGCACGATTTTTCATTTATCTACGGCATAGGAACTGATGGGTTGAGCGATTTCGAAATGGCCATAGACGGACTTGGGCTCAATGATGTTATCAACCTGGAGATCGCTCATGCCAAGCTTAAATCTTATTTTGGCTGGCTTTGTCCCACCTTGGAGACACACGTCCCGTTGGTCTCGGAAGGGGGTGTCGTTAATCTGAAGCTGGAGCTCCTCACCGTCTCCTCGCCAGAGCCCAGAGAGATAGTCACTGCCATCGCCGAATTACAGAGCCATGGCGGTTGCAGCTCCGATTGCGGCTGTGGTTGTCACTGAATAATTGGCTGATTTATCTGGGCGTCGGCTCGTCATGAAAATGATTGTGGATCTGTTGCGCAAGTTCTGGGCCTATGCCGTCCACCGCCATCAAGTCGGTAACCGGTGCTTGGGAGATATTTTTTAAGCTGCCAATCTGCTTCAATAATTGTTTTTTTCTTGCCGGACCCACGCCGGGGATGGTGTCCAGTATCGATGCGAGCGTTTGCTTGTTGCGCAGCGAGCGGTGAAAACTTACGCCAAACCGATGGCTTTCATCTCTAATCCTCATCAGGTAGAGCAGAACAGGGTTGTGCGGAGGGAGTATGATCGGGTTTTTTCGTCCGAGTTTGTAAAGTTTTTCACCTTCGTCCTGACGTTCTTTGGCGATACCGATGAGATCTATGTCAGCCAACAGGTCTTTTTCCTTCAAAATAGATTCGGCTACTGACAGCTGTCCCTTGCCACCGTCAACCAGGAGCATTTCTGGAAAAGCACTTTGAGGGTTTGAATCGCTGAAGCGACGAATCAAAACTTCCCTCATCATGGCATAATCGTCCGGTCCCTGTACCTGTTTGATCTTGTAGCGACGGTAGCCGTTTTTTTGCGGATTGCCGTGTTCATAGCGCACCAGTGATCCAACAGCGTTGGTACCGCTTATGTTGCTAATGTCGACACATTCTATGTGGTGGGGCAGCCTAGTCAAGTTGAGTCTTTTCTGCAGGTCCATCCCAAGAGCCTCCCAAGAGGCTCGTTTTTTATCAATTTCATCGAATCGCTGCCTGGCATTGGCGTTGGCCATGGCGATGAGATCCTTGCGGTCACCTCTGCTGGGAACACTCAGCGCCGTTTTTCTTCCGGTAAGTTCTGAGAGTCGCTCGCCCAGCAACAGCTGGTCCTCGATCTCAAATGGCAAGAGCACGAGTTGAGGCGGGAGGGAGCGTTCATCGTAAACCTGCTTGACAATCTGTGACATGATGGCCTGGTCGTCGCCATAGGTATCTTCCATGAAAAACATTCTCGTACCCCGAACGACTCCTTCTCTTACATAAAGAAGTATCACTGAAACGGAAGCATCTGATCTGGCGAATCCGTAGACATCCCGATCCTCCTTGGATTGGGTAACTACCACCTGTTTTTCTAATGTACGTTTGAGACCACCAATCTGATCTCTTAAAGTCGCCGCCTTCTCGAAATCCAATTTCGCCGATGCCTGCTTCATATCCTTCTCAAGACCCTGAAGAAGATGTCGGTTTCGGCCTTCGAGAAAGAGAATAGCTTTATCCACCATGGCCCGGTAAGGTTCGTTATCTATTTTTCCGCAACAGGGGGCCAAACATCTATTCATTTGAAAATTTAGACAGGGGCGCTTGCGAGGTTTGAGTTTTGTTCCCTTGCATCTGCGCAGGGGAAAAAGGGTTTGCAGCAGATTCAAGGTGGTCCACATTGACGAAGACGAGGCGTATGGACCGAAATACCGTGCTTTGTCGTTCTTTTTTCGCCTGGTCATGAAAACCCTTGGCCACTCTTCCTGCACGGTCACCTTGATCAGGGGATAGCTCTTGTCATCCCGGAGTATAACGTTGTATCTTGGCCGGTGTCGCTTGATCAGTGAAGCCTCGAGAATGAGCGCTTCTTTTTCGGTATTGGTGAGAACCAGATCGACCTTGTGCACCTTGGAGAGCATCACTGCAGTTTTATTGTGGGCAGAGCCCTTGAAGCGAATATAAGAAGACAATCGCTTGAAGAGATCCTTGGCCTTACCCACGTAGAGGACGGTTGACGATCTATCGAGCATCAGGTACACCCCAGGTGCATGGGGAACCGATGAGAGGAAACTCTGGTCTAGCATGAAGTGGTGATCAACTATCTAATTTTTCAGTTTAATCCCGATATGATACCCAGCCACTGATGAATATTCTCTACAAAATATCCATTGATCGCGTCAATGCCAATTACATCTCGGGCTGGTGTTTCCATCGATTTAAACCCGGCCGGCCCGTGCAGCTTGAATGTTATCAGGATGAGCAGCTACGAGCCGAGGCGGAAGCTTCACTCTTTCGAGAAGACCTCCAAAATTTGGGTATGCACCCGACCGGCAAATGCGGATTCGAGTTTGTCACCGAAGCAGAGGTCGGCCTTGATTTCACCAAGCCTGTGCTGATTCGGCCCAAGGGGAAATCCACGGTGCTGGCTGATCTATCCCGGGATGATCGGATCGGCTCAGGCAAGCACATTCACAGTACCATTCGGAGGCTGATTCTTAAAAAGAAGAAGTTGCCGCGAACAGCGGTTTTCATGCACATTCCCAAGACGGCTGGTACTTCTTTCAACACCCTGGCCCAATCCGTATACCCGAAAGGTACGGCTATCAGCCATATCGAGCTGCTTCCGCAGAGTAAATACAGCTCGCTCGCCGAATACTACAACTATATTTCCGGGCACCTGAGATTAGGTTCAATTCAGGAATCATTTAACTCTGAGAATATCGATCTCTATACTATCCTGCGTGAACCATATGCCCAGCTAGAATCCCATTTGAAATGGCTGATTCAAACAGCCGCCAATCAAGAGAATAGATACTTCGAGGTGACAAACCCGATCATTTACAATCTAGGAGTAAAACTTGGCCAAGTCATATTTGCTGACAAGGATTCCCTCACAGAGTTCGTTGGTAATCTGAATTCAGTTGAAGCTGCTTTTGTTGATAATCTCCAGACCCGCTATTTTCTTGATCGACAGCCAGAGCGGGTTGCCCTTGATAATGTCGAGACCGCGATGGGCAACAGCAGCTTGTTCAAATTGATTGGCATAACTGAAAAGTACGACAGCTTTGTAAGAGAGTTTGGTGAGTTAAATGAAATTGCCTTCAGCGCCCACGAGAAAAGAATGAACATATCACCATCAGCGTCTCTGTTCGACCTCAGTAGCGGGGAAGTAAGAACCATATTGCTGCCTCTGGTGTATGCAGATCTTAAAATATATCGATCCATTGCCCAACCTTGAATCGATTCTGCCAAAGGATTTACTCGACTACTCGTATTTACCTCTTATTTGAAACACGGTAGTATATTTAATCAACCGTATCAGTTCCATAAGGTCAAAGAATCACGATAAAACAATCAACGAAAATAGAATGTCGAAAGTGAGCGTAGTCATACCCTGTTTCAACCAGGGACAATACCTCGGCGAGGCCGTTGCTTCGGTTCGGTCCCAGACCTACCAGGACATCGAAATAGTGATTGTCAACGATGGCTCGGATGACGGTATAACTGCAGATATCTGCAACAATATTTACGGTCCCGACATCAAAGTCCTTCACACTGAAAATCAGGGTCTGGCCACTGCCAGGAACAATGGAATCGAGCAGGCCGAGGGTATCTATATCCTACCGCTGGATGCGGACGACAGGATCGGAAGCAGCTATGTGGATGAAGCGGTGGCAGTTCTAGATAGTTGTCCCGATATTGGTATCGTCTACAGCAAGGCAAACCTTTTTGGCGCAGTGGAAACAGAGTGGCCACTTCCCGAGTACAGCCTTGAGGAAATGTTGAAAAACAATATAATTTTCTGCACTGCTTTATACAGAAGATCAGACTGGGAATTGGTCGGTGGGTATGATCCCGGCATGATCTACGGGTGGGAAGATTACGATTTCTGGTTGTCATTGATTGAAAGGGGTAGGAACGTTCATCAGTTGCCGGCCACGCATTTTTTTTACCGGGTCGATCATTCGTCAATGGTTCGCACTAAACAAAGATGGCAGAAAGTCGATATGTTCAAACGCATCTATCAGCGTCATGCCACCTTTATTGGAGAAAACATAGAAATCTGGTTACATGCGATTCTGGATTACAATGAGCCGGTATATACAAGTCGGCTGTACATAAACGAAGGAAAAGGGATCTCCGACCAGGACAGCATATCCAGAGAAATAACTGGTGAAACGAAAATTATACAGTTTCCTTTAGACAAGTTTGTCAACAGAAAAGAAGTCAGGTTTGATCCGATCGATTGCCCAGCCTGTATTGAGATTCACTCGATTGAGCTAGGTGGAGAGGCCACCATAGAGAAACTGGATCTCAACGATATCAGCTCAAACGCTTATTTCCAGGATGGAAATTTATTTCTTTTCGAGACAGACGATCCACAGGTGTTTTTTCACTTAAACAGCAACGAATTGCAGAAAACAAAAGAGGTCAAAGTTTTTTTGAATGTAAGATCAACCGGAGAACAAGCGCTAAGAGAGATCCTCAGATTTGCTTTGAACACCCATGACTCCGGCACGGGCAAGGCTTCGTTGACTCAATGGTTAATGCCAAAACGTAAAAAGTGATTCATCTCCCGAGATAATCG
>JABDQA010000175.1 GCA_013042475.1 Desulfofustis sp. | reverse complement strand
ATCCGACAAACAATAGAGGAGTGTGGAAATCAGGTTGAAGCTGCAAAAATCTTAGGTGTCCATCAATCAACTCTCTCGAGGAAGCTGTAGTTTTATGCAATAATGCATAAAAAATGCATAAACGCATTCCCTCTTCCAACCTCATGGTCCATAACACACTGTATCTAAAGTATTTTCAATACGGGCACGCTCTTTGCTTATGTAAAATTATTAGAACCCATATACCAATACTATCAAAAGCAAGGAGCCACCTCATGAGTAAAAACAATACCAATCAAATGGTTCAGGACACGCTGACCAGCAAAAACCATATCAAAAGAATTCTCTACGCTACGGATCTGACTGAATCCGCACCCAGGGCCTACCAATATGTACTCTATCTAGCCAAGCAGTTTAACGCCGAAATCGTCTGTTTACATGTCATAGATAGATATTCGCAGAATGCAGCCATGACTTTTGCTATGTCTTACCTCACCAAAGAGGATAAACATGAAATACTGCTTCGGGAAAGAAACAAATCACTCGAGGAGATGGTACGTAGAAATAGTCAGACTTTTATCAGTCAGCAGTTCGGCACAGAAGATGGACTTTATCCGGAACAACTCGGCTTAAAAATTGAAAATAAAGTCGTGTTCGGCAATGTCGAAGAGCAGATCTTAAAACATTCAGTTGACTCGAACTGTGATCTCGTTGTCTTGGGAGCACACGAGAAGTCTTTTTTCACCTTTACGACAACCCTCTCTAAACGAGTCATGAAAAGATCAAAAGTACCCGTCACCGTTGTGCCTATTGCAGGTCCCCAAAAAGAGCAGTCGACCGGTTTTCGGGTATCCTTTCTGCCTCAATTTTCCGCTGCTCGTTGAGACGCCATGATTGCGCGCAACTGCTCAAACTAACAAACCAGAGAGTTCCGATTCTTCGACGATATCCAGTTTCTCCTCGATGCTACCCAGCGCTAGACTGAAGTGATGATTTCAATCTGTCCTTTAGGGAACGGGGATTACCAGTCAAAGACATAAGCTCACCTCTAGTCGTTAAATAACGACTAGAGATGTCCGGTTCAAATGGGGGCCATTAGACGCAGCTAACTCTTGTCAGTGCTCTCTCCCATCCTATATTGTATTTATCAGAGAGTTATTTATGATGGATTATAGTAAGATGAACGATCCTTTATTCTACATGGGCTTGGTTTTAAAATATCGAAACATCAGCAGTAACGGGCAGAAAGGCAACAAAGTAAATTTATTTTAGGCAACTTTAATGAAGGAGGCTTCCAATGCCGGTATACGAATACAAATGTGAAAAATGTGACCGCGATTTTTCCCTGGAAATGAAGATTTCGGATTACACAAAGAAGAAGATTACCTGTCCGGAATGCAAGAGTGAGAGGGTAAAAAGGCAGATTTCATCATTCCAAACCATAACATCAAAAAAGAGCTAACTTCCTCAAGCTGGGATCAATTCTCATCGGAGTCGAGAATCTAGCTTCTTCCTGGTCCGCAAACAGGGGCGTCAGAGCTTACCGGGGCGTCCTAACGATTTTCTTGTTTGAAGATAACGGAGCACACTTATTTGTGATGGCAGTTCGTTCTGGCAATCTCAATGTTCCACCATAATTCCAGACTAATTTAATGAGTGAAACTCAATGGTAGATAAAGAAAATCAGCTCTCCATTAAACTATGTCTAATAGACTATTATGCTTTTCAACCTGATAACCATGCTTATTATCCCCCCTGAAGGAATGATGTAACCAGTTACTACAAGATCTTGAGGTAACCATCTAAAATTGCACAATATTATGCATTCACAACAATGAAAAGAAGAAGGTTTCTGAAATCTACGCTTTATAGCAGCGCCTTCGCTCTGGTTGGTTTCTACCCAATATTTATTGAAAGACGCAAAGTACTAGTCAATAGATACAAAATTCCCATTGCTGACTTACCACCTTCTTTCAACGGATTCACTCTTGCACACTTAACTGATATACATCTCGGCTCTTTTGTATCGAAATCTTTTGTTGAAGAAATTGTTCATACCACCAACTCGTTAGGGGCTGACGTTATAGTTTGTACAGGCGACTATGTGATGGGCGGTGATACAACTGAACAAGTAGATACAGTATGGCCGATTTTATCCAAACTAAAGTCAAAGCACGGAGTGTATTCTGTTTTAGGTAACCATGACCATCATGCTGATTCAAACAGGTCTCTTTATTGGCTGGAAAGATCGGAACAGGATATAAGACACAAATGCAAGCCTATCTACAAAGGTAAAGAGAGGGTTATTATCGGTGGATCAGGTGACTACTGGTATGATCGGTTGGACATAGATAATACCTTTTCTTGCACAGATGAACGGGATTGCAGACTGCTTTTATCTCATAACCCAGACGCAATAGATACCCAATTTGATACGCCACTAGCTCTGGTAATGAGTGGCCATACCCATGGTGGACAAGTTGTGATACCCTTTTTCGGTCCCCCTATCTTACCTGTTAAAAACAAGAATTATTCAAGCGGACTAATAACCACTGCTAAAACGAAATTGTTTATCAGTAGAGGTATTGGCTGTTCAGGTTTACCAGTGAGATTTAATTGCTATCCTGAAATTGCTATTCTTGAGCTGGTCAATCCGCAACTGACTTGACAGAAATGTGACCTTTCTCAAAAGGCAATTGCCACCAACAAGCAACCTAGCCAAGTTCAGAGAAGTAAAATCGAGCTGGAGATAGACAATACCTGGCAAGTTTTTAAATACAATCAAGCAATCCAGGGTAGGGGCTTTCTGTTTATCTTGAGTTCCTCTCCAGCGGTCCGTCTTGCCAATAGAACCTTAGATAAGAAAAATACCAAACGCGGGTATCAAACCAGTGGTTATTGAGATTAAGATTCCGTTTTTTCCGTTCTTTTTTTCAAACAAACTGTAAACTTTCTCATTTGAGGAATAACAGCCCCACGCATCTCAACTCGTACAGTATTGATAAAACTCCATATCTTAGCACATGGATCATGATGGCATTTTTCTTGCTACACATCTACTTTACCCTAACATACTCGTGCCGGCTAAAATAGCTTCTTCCCCTACCGGGGATGCAATAATCGTAACTGCCTGATATTAATAGACAGTCTAGGTGATGGGCAAAGTCTCTTCACGATGGCGGTGTGGTTCCAATAATAGTTGTTGGCAGACGTCTTGTTAAAAAATTTATTGGAACTCTTACACGTAATTCTATCCTGTAGTGTCAATATGTTACAGATCTGAAATCTTACTGCATAGCCCATAAGGCAGCAACCACGGAGTACCCCAAATGATTGCTCTTTATGCGAGGTTCAGCTCCAAAACCCAAATAATCAGCTATCTGCAAATTGCTGTAATGATTGGTTTGTTCTCAGCTTTTAGTGCGCAGGTGGTACATGCTGAAATGGACCAGGAAGCGTTTGGCCACCTGTCCTTAAATAAAAAATGGCAAGGCGACTTTCACGGCATGGTAGAGCGACGCGTCGTTCGCGTTCTTGTGGTTCACGACAAAGTGGGATTCTTCATCGACCGGGGACACTATCGAGGAGTCAATGCGGACCTGCTTAAAGCTTTTGAAAAATTCATTAATCGAGAAAATAAACGAAAAGTACTCCAAATTGATGTCATCTTACTGCCGGTTTACCATGGCCAGCTTATACCTGCCCTGCTCGAGGGAATAGGAGATATTGCCGTCGGCAATTTAACTATTAGTGAAGATCGATTACAGAAGGTTGATTTCAGCAGGCCATTTGTCACCGATGTTAAAAAAATTGTCATCACTAATTCTAGGATCCCATTTCTAAGTTCCATAGATGATTTATCTGGCCAAAACATTTATATTCGCAAGTCATCCAGTTCATACAAGCATGCCCTCGAACTTAACGAGATCTTCAAGAAAAAAGGGGTGAAGCCTATGAAGATCATTGAGGCAGATGAACATTTGGAGGATGCTGATCTACTGCATATGGTAAACAACGGTTTGATTGGTATGACAGTGGTTGATGATCATATTGCAAGATTCTGGGGCAAAATTTACAAGGACATAAAACTCTATCAAGATATTGCTCTTAACGAAGGTGGAGATATCGGCTGGGCTTTCCGGAAGAACAGTCCACAATTAGCTGAAGTTGTAAACGGCTTTGTCGAGACCACAAAAAAAGGTACTGAGCTTGGCAACGTTGTTATAAAAAAATATTTGCATGATGCCCAATGGGCAAGAAATGCTATTCCGCCTGAGTCAATCGAGCGTTATCAGTCAGTTGTAGATCTTTTTAAAAAATATGCAAACCTATACGAATTTGATTATTTACTGACAAAGGCAGTCGCCTATCAGGAATCTGAATTGAACCATGATAAGCGCAGCTCTTGCGGGGCTGTCGGTATTATGCAGATACTGCCGAAAACGGCAGCGGATAAGAACGTTGGTATTCCTAATATTGATAATCTTGAGGATAACGTACACGCCGGCCATAAATATCTAAGATTCATCCAGGACAGATATTTTAGCGGACCTGAAATTAATCATTTAAACAAATATTTATTCACGCTTGCAGCTTATAATGCTGGACCAAGGAAAATACTCAATTTAAGGGCTGAGGCAAAAAAACGAGCGCTTGATCCCAATGTATGGTTCAAAAATGTTGAAGTGATCGCAGCAGAAAAAATCGGACGAGAGACAGTTCAGTATGTGAGCAATATATATCGATATTATATTGCCTATAAGTTGTCCAAAGAACAGGCCGATAGAGTCAAGGAGCGGTATATTTCCTTGGCTGAAGTCACTCCCAACTCCTCTCTTCTCTCAGATTTGCAGGTAAGCAAACAGCCTTCCAAAAAAAATCCAAACCAGCCCGGGGTAGGACGATAAAACTTCTTCCTCATTTTCTTTGATCCGAAATACTAGATGCAATTCAGTCTGCCTTGACTGTCAGGATCAGAAAATACGCAGCATAGAAAAATTTTAAATCAGTCCTGTAATGTCAGACATTCTTAACGACAATATGATTGACATGTAATTTATCCTTTTTGTTGCGCTGGCTCTCGATCCGCATAACCCTTCCCTATGGCCGAAAAGGGAAGTTGTAAATCGAGCTGGGGGACCCGCTTGGCAATCCACGCCACGAAGGTATTGCTATTGGGACCAGGAAATGCATTATAGGTTTCTTTCCAGGGATATTCCCTGGCTGCCTTGTCAATGGCATCTATTAATTTTTCTGTATCAGCCCCTTGGTGATATTTCAATAGCCGTGGTTTTTCCCCATACCAATAACGATCTGGAATGTCCCGGGCAATTCTCACTACCGATTTATTATTATAACTTCGCCAGCCGACAACATCATACACGATGTAAAAATCATCTCCTTTGCGCTTAGTTGCAATCCATGTATGAATAGCAAACCAGCCCCGCCATCCCCAGGCGTCTGCTCCAAATACCAGGACTATTGGTTCATTTGCATTTGAAGGATCTGGAGCGATTCCTGCGGAGTCGCGCCTCGCCGTTCGCCAGTCTTTGTTGAGGCCGCAACCTACAAGTAAAAAACTGCCCAGCATTGTGGCCAGGATTACTACCGAGAAAAATTTCATCTGAATCTTATGATCAATGATCGCCCTGAGGCTTAAAACTCTACTTTAGGGCATTTCTGTAGCGAGTCCGAGATATCTGAGTCGGAGTATTTTCCGGAAATGAAAAATAAGGCGGAAGAGTCCTGAGAATATCTGGTTGCCAGCGGAGGGTATTGCTCGCTATTCCAACACTCCCGGCCAATTGGCGTCGGCCTTGGCAATGTTGCCTGGAATATCCTTTGCCCACTTTGTCTGTATCTCTTTATTGTAATTGAGGTAGAGTTTGCCCGCAACGATCACCCAGGCATTTTTCGGATCTACGCTCGCGGTTGACCCCTGAGCTACTGCCCAGGCACAATAGCCACCATATTGGGGAGCATAATTTTCTGGATCCGCTTCGAAGAGATCACGATTCTCAGCACTGGCAAACCGCCACTTAACCTCTTTCCAGGTGAGCTCATATTCCTTGGAACCCTCAACGGGGGTGCTGTCCTTAAAAAAGGCCACGGCATCGTAGCCCTTGATTGCAAGTCCCCGCCAGTTGGTGTAGATCTCGTTTTTAGCTTCACCAAGCGAGGGATTTACGAGACCGAGCAATAGCGCTGCAACTGCAATAAACGGAATGGTTCTCAGCCCATTATTCATTGGTGTTTCTCCTTTTGGCCTGACGATAGCATGCTATGAGCGGCACTACTCGTACCCGATCTATCCATCATAACTACACGATGCCAGGAGGGATTCTTATTTTTCCTTGATTTCCACATCCTGCAACACTATCGCCGCAGAGCCATGAATCGATAAAAAATGGACTTGATGGTCGGTGTCAGCCGTTCGCGGTTATAGGCGTCACCGCACTGGCGAATCGCCTCGGCCACGGTCGGATAGGGATGGATCACCGAGGCCAGGCTTCCAAGCCCCATGCCGCTCTGCATGGCCACCGATATTTCACTGATCAGATCGCCGGCGTGGCTGGAGACAATGGTCGCACCGAGAATCGTATCCTTACCTTTAGCCACGTGGATTTTGACGTACCCTTCGGTCTCACCGTCGACAATGGCGCGGTCCACGTGTTTGAATTCCCGCGTGAAGGTCGAATAGTCAATTTTTCGTTCGATCAGGTCCTTTTCATAGAGGCCGACGTGGGCGACCTCCGGATCGGTGTAAGTCACCCAGGGGACCAACAGGTCAGAGACCTTGTCCCGGCCAAAAAAGAGAGCGTTTTTTATCACCATGCGGGCCATGAAATCGGCCATATGGGTAAACTGGTATTTACCGGCCACATCGCCGACTGCATAGATATTGTTATTGGATGACTGCAACTGCTCGTTGACAATCACCCCGGTGCGGACATCATAGTCGACCCCGGCAGCCTTAAGTCCAAGGTTGGCAACCGTGGGCTTCCTGCCGGTGGCAATGAGCAGCCCGTCAAATTCGTGACACTCCTCTTCTCCGTTCCTGTCGAGCACGACCCGCACCGGTTCGCCCGGCTCTGTCCCTTCGACCCGTTTGAATGTGGAGAAAAAAGCAAAATGCACCCCGTCTTTCTGCATGGACGTCTTGACCAATTCCACCGCTTCGGGCTCCTCTTTCGGCATCACCTGGTCGTTTCGGGAAAAGACGGTGACTTGGGACCCCAGGCGCTGAAATGCCTGGGCAAGCTCCATACCGATCGGGCCGGCACCGATTACCCCGAACCTGTTCGGAAGCGCGGTGAGATTGAAGATGGTGCTGTTGGTCAGATAGGGTGCCTCGGCGAGACCAGCAATATTAGGAATGGCCGCAGTTCCCCCGGTGGCTATCACGGCCTTGGCGAAGGTCAGGGTTTTGCCGTTCACTTCCACCGTGTTGGGGCCGGTTAACAAGGCCCTGCCGATGTACACGTCCACCCCGAGCTGTTCTGAGTAGCGTTTGGCCGAATCCACTGCGGATATCTCGGCCCTGATCTTGCGCAAACGCTCCATCACCTGGCCGAAATCAACTGATACCTCGCCATCGATATGGACGCCATACTCGGCCGCATCTCGCACCGAAGCAGCGGTTTTGGCACAGCGCAGTAAGGCCTTGGAAGGGACGCAGCCCACATTCAGACAATCGCCGCCCAGCAGATGTGACTCGATGATGGCCACCCGGGCACCAACCCCGGCCGCGCCTGCGGCGGTGATCAGCCCCCCGGCGCCAGCACCGATAACCACCAGGTTGTAAGTCTCTTTCGGATCGGGATCCACCCACTTTTTCGGGTGGACGTTATCAAGAAGTGTGGCGTTATGTTTATCAAGGGGCGTGACCCCGACCTTGTCGAGATCTTCCTGGGCCATGTCGGCAAGGTCGGCATCGGGACCAGGGATCTCCGGCTGCAGACACTCCTGCCCCGGTGGGCAGGCAATCTTCCCGAGAAAATCAGCCCACTTGACCAGAGCACCTTCTTCGCCAGGCTGGGCTAGTTCCCCATGATCTTCATCGTCAGCAAAACGATAGAAGAGATACTCGTTCTTGAACCCATGAGCCCGCTGAACATGGTGAAAAACCCCGCTCTCCAGCATAATGTTGCCAATCCGGACCGCATCCTCGACATCGGTGGCCATGCCCTCATCCATAAGCAGATGCACCGCCTCGGTACCCACAAAGCAATTTCTGTAGAGTTTTGAGGGAAACCCATATTTCCGATCGCTGATGTCCACCTTGCGCTTGAACGATGTCACCAACTCCTCAAGATCATCGCCGTTCAGCACCACCTGCTCATCTTTGTGTTCCGCCATATTCTTAACCGTCTCTTTAGGATTGTTTTCGATTCAAAGCTCCGTAGGCCGACCATGAATCAATCGAGCTGTTATTTATCTTTAGCGATCATAGAGGCTCCTCATCATTGGCATAGCTTTTCTGTATCCCTGCCCTCATTCCTTTACTTGAGTTTCCGCTGCCCCTCGCTTGCGTCGATAGAGCGCAATCAGTTTCTTCAGAGTAATGGGAAGCACCCCCAGCAGGGCGAATGAGATGAGAAGGCTGGGCGACAGGATGGAACCCAGAGAGTCTATTTTGCCCAATTCCTTTCCCGCGTTTACGTAGACGATGGTACCGGGAAGCATGCCCAGCTGCGATACCCAGTAGAAGGTCCGTACTGGCAGTTTGCTCAAGCCCATGGCCAGGTTGATCAGGAAAAACGGAAAGGCTGGAATCAGCCGCATGGTAAACAGGTAGAAAGCCCCTTCCTTCTCTAGTCCTTCGTTGATAGTGGTCAGTTTTTCTCCGAAACGGGACTGGACCCAGTGTTGCAGCAGATACCTGGAAACGATGCAGGCCATAGTGGCGCCAATAGTACTGGCGAAGGAAACGATAATCGTGCCGGTGACCAGCCCGAAAACGGCGCCCCCTGCGAGGGTCATCACCGCCGCGCCTGGTAATGATAGGGAGGTCACCAGGACGTAAATAAAAAAGTAGGCGGCGATCACCAGAAAAGTGTTTTCCGCATAGAGGCGTGCCAGAGTCTCCCGAGAGGATTTCAGATATTCAAGAGACAGGAACTGCGAGAGATCAAAGACCTGAAACAGGGCAATCAAGATAATGATCACCCCGACGATACCGATTTTTTTTGCTTTTCCGCTATCCATAAATGTCACCAGTGATGGAGATAATAATCATTATATCGGCGAGGAATAGGATGAGCGGGTTCCGCGTTAAACACCGGCAACCGGCGCGCCTACCTCTCATTTCTGCTGTGCAGACCGAAGATTTACCAATGCCCCGCCAATGATGAACAGTGCACCTAAAAAGGTTTTGGAAGAGGGTATTTCGCTGAAAAAGATCCAGCCGATCAGAGTCGAGAAAATCACCTGGACATAGGAAAAGGCTGTCGCCTTCGCAGCTTTCTCGAGCTTGATTGCCATGGTCAGACAAAATTGGGCGATTTGAGTAAATACACCTACAAGCAGAAGAAGAATCCAGGTTTCCAGGTCCTGAGGGAGGATAAAATTATCCCGCAGAAGCAGACAGGCAACAGGTAAAGCCACAAAAGGAAAATAAAAGATGATCACGGAGGGATTTTCTGTGGTGCTTAGCTGTCGAATAAACACATAGGCCAGACCAGAACCCAAGGCGCCAAGAAGGGCGAAGCTGACACCTAGTTTTGAAAGGGGCTCTGATTCCTGCAATATGGCGCCAAACAGGAAATTAGGCTGAATCATGATGAGCAACCCCATGAGGCTCAGGCCAATACACACCATCGTGGAGATGTGGATTTTTTCCTTGATCAAAAAATAGGCCATTAGCGAGGTGAATAACGGGTAGAGGTATTGAATGAGTGTCGCTTCCGCCAGGGGGAGTATTGTCACGGCATAAAAAACGCACACCAAGGCAATGGTTCCAACAACTCCTCGAGCGAAGAGCAGGGGCTTGTTGTGGCCCCAGGGACTGATGCCTTTCCTTCTGATATCCAGGTAACTGAGAGTTAAAGAGACGAGGGCGCGTGCCGCAAGGATTTCGAGCACCGGTATGCCTCTGAGGTGGGCGGCTTTGACGCACCCACTCATCGAGGCAAAACAGAGAGCAGATAAGAACATGTACCCTACGCTTGCCTGTATGTTCATCATAATGGCATTGTATAATCGTTGTTAATATAAATCTATATGGATGCCAGTCAGAATTGTGAAACTATGGTCTATGCTGAATCCGTCAGGCCAGGCTTTTCCTGCGAGACTTCCACATGGTGACTCTTCATTCTGAAGTGCAGGTCAGAGAAAATACTATCCTTTGCGCTATAGTGCTTAACAATTTTCAGACCAGGTTCTAGTTCAATCAACAGCCTCCGCATCTTTGTTGGCCATCACAAATGGATCATTGGAGATTTTTAGTAATGGACCTTCTTTACTTCCTAAATGACAATACACATCAATATTGGTAACTCGCTAAACGACTAATCCGAATGGTGATTATGAGGGTTTTTCTCATCTCCGCAAGTATTCCGATAGGTGTAATGCTTTCGCCTGAAACGCTGATCCTGCTCGGTAATAGTGCCGGATACAACGGGATTATTTTCTATATGTCCGTCGCTGCTGCTGCAGTGGTCTGCTTTATATGCGCGTGTTCCATCTTTTACCCCGGGAGTGTGGCAGGGGAGGAGAACGAATTATCTCTGCTGACCAGGGGCATTGGCAGATTTCCAGGGGCTTCTCTTGTGCTCTCAGCCCGCCTGGCGATGACCCTGCTTGCGGCCACCAGCGTCCTTGTGATTGCAGGCTATGCCTTCAATGAGATATTCCTTTACTGGTTTCCCAACTTCGGGTTTGCCTTTCTGCTGCTGGGTCTGATTCTCATCTGCAATTTACTGCGAGTATCATGGGCCACTACTCTGCAAATGCTGCTAGTGGTTTTTACATTGTTGAGTTTTTCGATCCTGCTGATCAGCGGGCTGTTATCTGCTCCTGCAACGGATATCACGCCCCAGGGTGGTGAACATGTCAGTCTGGCCGCCGCCGCAGGCGCGTTGCTGCTCTTCCTGGGATTTGACCTGATCATTAATTCTGAGCAGAAAAATAAACTTATTCCTGCAATCGTGGCAATCAGCACGATATTTATGCTATTCGTGTTATGGGGTGCGGTATCGAGAACGTACGTTCCGACAACCTCACTCACCGAATCGACTCTACCCCATCTCACGGCTGCCAGAGCTGTGATGGGACAAAACGGCAGGCTGCTCATGGGAATTGTGGTGATTTGCGGGGCGACCGCGACGGTCAACGGACTGTTTATTTACATGGGGCAAACTGTGCGTAATCTTGCTGTTCATGAGCTTTTACCGTCATTCGGGGGAGACACGCTGCAACGCCTGGCCGGCATCCTGATGGCGGTGACCATCGGAATATTGATGATGACTGGGCTTGCCGGTGACCCTAAACTCACCGTCTACTATCGTGGCGCCCTGCTGCTATGGCTGCTGTTGCTCGCTGTTCGCTGCTTGGCAATGGCCTGCCAGCCTACGGTTAGCAAACATTTTTCGATTCTTGGCCTAGCTGCCGGTTGTACAATGGGGATCACAAGCATTATAATATGGTTCACTGCCGAGTACCGCAGGGATCTGATTGTTTTTAGCCTCCTGGTATATGCGGGTGGCTTACTGCTGGTGATGGTTTGGCCTGCTATGGTTAAACTTTTTCCAAAATTAAAAAAGATAAACTAGTAAGGAGAAAGCCTCATGAGACATCTTGTGTTGTTGGTGACCCTGTTGTTCACTCTAGGAATGGCATCTGCGGCCTGGTCAGAGGACTTGATCATGGACAAGGATGCACTCAGCTCCATGCTCTCGGAGCCTGATCTGGTCGTTCTTGATGTGCGTACCGGTAAAGATTGGAGTTCAAGTGAGTTCAAAATAAAAAATGCGATGCGGGCGCCGGTTGGAGAATACAAAGACTGGTCTGCATCTCTGCCCAAGGATAAAACTCTGGTGACATACTGCGCCTGACCGAACGAAGCGACGAGTGCCAGTATGGCACGAAAACTGCGAGGAGACGGTTTTGCAAAGGCATATGCCCTTAAAGGCGGGTGGCGCGAATGGCAGCGCAGCCAGTTCCCGGTGGAGGAAAAATAAAAGCCGAATCATTGATCTTTAAAGGAATGGCAAGGATTCTTTGATATATTGTAAACCAGCCTTCTCACTTGGTACGGCAGTAGATATCATGCAAAAAGATAGAGAAGTCGCTTTTGATCCAACCGTCTTCGATGCGTTCATGCGCATCGAAGACCAGGTTATCACGACAAGCGACACGTATCGTGACAAAAAAGACTGAAAGCTGCTGATCTTTCGAAGCTTGTGTGAGAGGTCGGGGAATGCAGATGCCCAGATGGAGAAGGTCCACTAATTACTGGCAGATTGGTCAAGGTATCTTTTGCTCCCCAGGGTATTTGGTTGCCCCCTCACACAGCAATGTCATTTTTACTATTTTATTATTCCTGATCTCCTTCAGTTTCTGTTCTGGTTGAGTTGATTCCAGCCAGTCTCACGCCTACGACCTTTGTTCTGATTTCGCGTCTAACTACGCAAACTGCAACCTTATCTGCTGCCACGGCGAAGGAATTTAAATCCGTGATCAATTGTTTGTATAATAAAGAAGAAGGTTTTTGTGAGACATAAGCCGCACTCTTAACCGCAAACTAACCTGCCGGAGAAGGTATTAATGGTGCAATAGGAGCAGCGGGCCGGGTGTGAGACAGGAGGGACCACAAGATGGGTTTCCCTGAAATCGGTAAAAATCGAGATGAATTTGAGTTTATATTCAAGCATATCCCCATGGGGATAGTTTATCTGGATAGAAATCTCAAAATCCTCAATATGAATCACTACTATCAGGAAAAAATCGGTGTCTCCGTAGAACAGGTCAAAAACAAATATTGCTACGAACTTCGGGCTGAGTTACATGGCCGCCCTCAGCGGGCCCTCAAGCCTTGCGAAGACTGCATGGCGCCTGAATCGATAAGAACCGGCGAGATTTCCACATTTATAAAGGAAATCATCCCTGGTTTCATTACCGAGAATACCATCATCCCAGTGAAAGACGCACGCGGAGTGGTGATTGGCGTCATAGAGATGCTACGTGATATCACCAAGAGTATGCTTATCAGCAGGGAGTTGGTGGAGAGTGAAGAGAAATATAAGAGTGTGGTTGATAATCTCGGGATTGGCGTATCGCTGATCAGTCCTCAAATGGAAATATTAGCCCTCAACAAACAGATGAATCAATGGTTTCCACATATCGAAGTTGAGAAAAGGCCGCTGTGCTACCGAGAATTCAACGATCCTCCAAACGATGACATCTGTTCCTATTGCCCCACTCAGAAGACTTTGCAGGATGGGGGGGTGCACGAATCAGTGACGGCAACACCTCTGGGCGATGAAATCAGAAATTACCGCATCATATCCTCGCCAATCAAAGACTGGGAAGGCAACGTCACAGGCGCCATCGAGATGGTTGAGGATATTACCGACAAGAAAAGAAAAGAGGAGGAGTTGCAGAAATACCGGGAAAATCTCGAGGCAATGGTCAAGGAACGAACTGAGAAGTTGATGGCTTCAAACGAGGCGCTGAAACGGGAAATCGCCAATCGTCTGGAGGCAGAGAAAGCACTGGAATTGAGTTCTGAGGAAATTAAGCATTTTGCCTATTCAGTGTCCCACGACCTCAAAAATCCGTCAATTGCCATATATGGCCTGACCAGGCTGCTCACCAAGAATTGTGACGAACTGCTTGACGAGAGAGGAAGACAGTACTGCCAGCAGATTCTGAGATCATCGGAGCAGATCACCTCCCTGGTGGAGATGATCAATCTCTACATGAGCACCAAGGAGACAACTTTGAGCGTAGATACCATCAATCTTTCAGACCTGCTGGTCATGATCAGAGAAGAATTTGCCGTGCCTCTTAATATCCGGCAGATCGAATTGAACGAGAGCCGGCCACTCCCCCAAATTAGGGCTGATCATATCGCGATATTGAGGGTCTTGAGGAATCTGGTCGATAACGCGCTGAAATACGGCGGAGAAACCCTGACCAGGATAGTCATTGGCTACAAAGAGACAGAAGAGCACCATGTCGTCTTTGTGAATGATGACGGAGTTGGATTAACGGAGGAAGAATCGCAAGATGTTTTTGGCCTGTTTATACGACAGAAGACGGCAGCAGGTATAGCCGGCACCGGGTTGGGACTCACCATCGTAAAAGAAATCGCCGATCAACACGGAGGCAAGGTCTGGCCCGAAGTCAGCAAAGATCAGGGAATTACCTTCAACGTATCCATTTCGAAGCACTTATAATCGTCGCACTGGCGTAAGCCATGCCGGCCATGGCACTCAAGGGTCACACAATATCAAAGGTGTCTCTGCTTCATCGATGACAACCTCAGTGTGATGATCAACCGGAAGGGATACCTTTGGTATTGTGCCCCAACGATAAGAAAACTAGCAACTAATAGTATAAATGAAATTAAACTCTGCCGCTTTCCATGGAAGTCCGACTATTTATCACTGACGCCAAATTGGTATTTGGCGTCGATTTCCGGCAGCGGCTTGCCCTTCAATGATCTCTCGAAGGAAGCAAGTCGCTTGTACACGGACAAAAGTTCTACGATGGTCGTCCACGAGTTAACCAGGTATTGAAACGAATTGCTGACCTGGTTGAAGGCAGTCAGAATTTGTTGCAGAATTCCGAAGGTAATGCTGCCTGCGGCTATGGTCGGCACGAGAATGATGTAGACGAAGATATTATCGGCCTGCAGATACAAGCTTCGGGCTACATTGAAATACATGTAGTGGAAGTAGAGCCTGAAATAATTCCTTCTCACATCGCCAAAAAGTTCGATCAACGTTGCCGGCTGTGCCCTCTCTTCATCATCTTCACCATAGACCAACTCTTTTCGAAAGGCGGCTTCGACCCGTTGATTTTTAAACTCCAACCCTGGCAGTTTGATACCCACCCCGGCCAATAATCCGGTTCCCAGAAGCGACCAGACGATAGCAGCGGTAAACAACGGATACGGAATCGCTCCCACAATAGGCAACTCTTCGACATATTGTGACAGTGCCAGCAAGACGGGAAGAAAGGCAAACAGCGTCATGACTGCATCAACCATGGCAACGCCCAGTCCTTCCATGATCGAGGCAAAGCGCATGGTGTCCTCCTGAATACGCTGCGCCGCGCCTTCGATATGACGAAGGATTCGCCATTGTCTGGTGTAATAGTCATTCATCGCCGTCCGCCAGCGGAAAATGAAATGGCTGACAAAAAAGCGGGTACCGACAAAGACGATAATTGCCAGAAAGGCGATTTGGGAAAAAATGATAATCAGATCGTATAAGGTCGTTACCGTCACGGTTGACTCAGCAGAAAGAGCATTCTGCACGGCATCAAAAAACGGCCTGCGCCAATTGTTGATGGCCACCGAAACCTGAACTGAAAAATAGGTGGAAAAGAGAATTAGTGCAGAGCCTAGAATAGACCAGAAATGCCAGGGGTGGGGCGAAACTTTCATCCAGACAAGGGCAAAAATCAACACTGACACTGCATAATAGAGGTAGAGTAAAATAAACGAGTCGGTAAAGAAGTGCCCCAAACCTATGATCGGTTCTGTGTTTTCGAGGTTCAACCCGATTAAGCCACCTATCTCCTGATTGAATCCATACCAGACTGATATTGAAAAAATAGACCAGAGTATCAGGGTTGGGAAAAAGATTTTAGGATGAGGAAAAAATGATTTAAACATGGCGCTCTACCAATATTTTGCTAGTGAGGAGTTAAAAAGCCAATCTGATTATTAAACCAAGAGCATTAAGCGGGTGGTTCATTCGCTAAACACGGGACACGTGTGAGTCTTGTTCTTTGACAGCAAAATAGTACTTTACGGTAGGGATTTATTATTTCAGCATTTTTTCTTATCAATAGCCCGAAATAAGTTATAAAATCCCAATCGGAATGGGTGCGGGCGAGAAACCGGTGAACACCACATCCCTCACTGCAGCAGAAGAGTCCTGAGTCTTGACAGAGTCGGACGCTGCATTTCCGTCCGGGTAAGAAGATAGTCTTCGACCGTCCCATATCTGTTTTTCAGATATTCAAGCATCGCGGCCAATGGCTCCACCGGCGCCTGAAGATAAGGGGCTGCCATCTCACGGTCGATTCCCAGGGCGGCCAGCTTGTCGAACAAGGGTTGAACCCGGTCGGCATTGTAGACGGTTGAAAGACGATGATCAGCCAGCACTGCATCTTCATCCACCCCGAGCAGCAGCAACAGCAGGGCTGCGCAGATTCCAGTCCGATCCTTGCCGCCCGTGCAGTGAAAGACCAGCGGCAGATTGATATCGGAGGCTGCCAGGGTCAGCACTTTTCCCCAGACCGGACCAAAATCATCCAGGTAGCGGCGGTACATACCAATCACGAAATCAAGGGAAAGCCACTCCCGATCTCCTTTTTTCAGCCGCTCCAGGGCGGTAGCCGGATCGAATTTTCGATCTTCCACCGGCAGGAAGAGATAACGAATTGAATCTGCAGCCGGCAGTCTATCTGGTGACCGCTGCCGTTCCCGATCGCTTCGCAGGTCGCAGATCGTCTTCAGGCCTAAATCCAGCAGCACACCATGATCCTCGTCGGTCAATCTGGAAAGGTGATCGGAACGGTATATCAGACCGCGGTGCACCGGTTGATGTCCACTACCAACAAGTCCGCCCAAGTCCCTAAAATTTGCTGTTCCGGCAAGTTCAAGCCTCCTGTTGTCGAGCGCAATTTCGTCTTTCTCAGTCATAGTCTGTTATCCTGCTGGACTCAGCTTGGCAGCTTTTGTTATTCTAGATCGGGATTTTCTCCACACCCTGCCGCCTATTTAGAATGTCCATACATGTAAGACCTGAAATCAATTTTGTCCCGGCTGGACTGGGACGAGACTCTCGTAGAAACACCCCATCTAATTCTTATCAATCTGTCTGATCAAAAATAACTTGCTCGCCAGCATGGCTCAAATTGATAGTAATTGTGGATTGAGCGTTGGGAGGAGGATATGAAAAAATTGATCTTTCCGGATGGCAAGGTTCTACCTGAATCACCGGATAACAAGACAACAAGGCAGGAATCACTTCATATTTAATTCAAATAAATCGGTACGCCAACTTTACGCTTCAGAGGCGCCCCAGATAGTGAGCCGGACAGCAATCTCAAAATTCATGGAATTGAATCTAATCGCATGTTAGATTTGTTCCGTTATCTGTGAATGAAACGTGTTAATGGACAGGCTTTAATTTTTAGTGAAGGTGTGGGTTCATCTGGATAATCCACCATCGGAAACTGTGAGGAGTATTTAGAGAGGAATAGGTTATGGATACATGGGTATGCATCGTGTGCGGCTATGTGTATGATCCTGAGACGGGTGATCCTGATAATGGGGTGGCGCCAGGCACCGCCTGGGAAGACGTCCCCGATGATTGGCTCTGCCCCATATGCGGAGCCTCAAAAGAAGATTTCGAGAAAGAGTAGTAAGCAAACCCGGGTTGAACCAGCCTTCCAGTTCTCAGCCGATCTGGACCGACACCCCGTGTTCTAACACTCCGTTGTTGTTGTAGCCGAGCTTGTTCCAGCTGGCCTGCATGGGTTGTTTCTCGCCGCTACTGTCGGTGGCTCGGGAAAGGATCCTGTAGCTGCCGGGGCGATCGATCTGCCAGACATATTGCCAATGACGCCAGGCATATGGTTCGTGCGGACCGATAAAGGTTGCAGTCTGCCAGGACTCGCCTCCATCGGTGGATACCTCCACCTTTTCGATATCTGCTTCACCCGCATAGGCGGCGCCCAGGATTGTCACATTTCCAGCCGGCAGAACCGTTTCCGGCTCCGGTTGGGTGATGATTGATTTAATATTGATATCGGTCACGGTCTCCCCTGTCTTGGGGTCCTGGTCGGGTTGATGAATCCGGTAGGCCTGGTCCATGTAAAAGCCTTCATAGGGCTTCTCGAGAAGGGTGATTTTCTCTAGCCACTTCACGCAATTAGCACCAGTCCACCCGAGCGCCAGGGCGCGAAGCGGAAAGCCGTGCTTGAGCGGCAGTGGCTCGCCATTCATTTCATAGGCGAGCAGGGTCGACGACATCGCTTTGTCCAGGGGAATGCTGCGAATGAACTTGATCTGCGCTTTGCCCAGTGGCTTGTCAAAGCCTTCAAAGGCAACGTGGTCGGCACCTGAGGCCACCCCCGCCTTTTCCAGCAGATCCTTGAGCATGACGCCGCCCCAGACCGCGTTTCCCACTCCTCCAATGGTCCAGGGATTTCCCGAGGCCTTTTTCTCCAGAAGTGATCTGCTGTTGCCTGAGCATTCAAGGGTATTGGCGACAATCGCCTTGGGCATGGAGAGCAAATTATCAAAATCCATGGTGAGTGGCATATTGACCTTGCCTGCTATGGTCAGGCGATAGGTAGACAGATCGATTTCCGTTTCTGGTATCTCCCCCTGATTGCGATCGAAAAAGATCTTGTTGGCGGTGATCCAGGAGCGCAGGTAGGATCGTGGAGTCTCTGCATTTCGGGGCCTCGGTGTCATTACACGCATCAATTCATCCATCTCTATCCCTCCAGCTGTCGGTTGCCCATGGTAATTTCGTCGGGGTTATCTGTTCTAACTATCCCATGAATTAGAATTACATCAAAATGCGATTAAATCACACTTCAATTGTTATTATAACCGGATTTTCCCATTTCTTTCACCATATCGATCCGATATGGTTCTGTTGGGCCGACTGAATTGAATCAGCAGATTTTTTATCTGCAAAAGGAGGTAAACCATTATTGTTGACCTGGTCTCCGAGCGGTTATTGCCAGCGGGCGGATTTAGATCGACCAACCTGGAGAACGTGGTGAACCTGGTCAGCGTGTTCTGTGCAATTCCGCAAAATGCATGCGCCGTTCTCCTCGGCTTCGCCATTGGTTCGCTCGTCCTGTTACTTGGGTCTCTGCTTGTACTTATCGTTTCCGGCTGGATTCCCATCAGTTTTCTAGGCCTTGTATTTTTGCCGCAATCAAGCTTGAATTTATACGGACAGTGAAAACCTTTCCCAACAAGCTGATGCAACCTTTTCTACCCAGTCTGTAACTTATGGATTGTCTACCGATCAAACCGGTTTATCTTAGGATATAGCTTCAGATTAAATTCACCAAGCCTCCTTTACTTTTGTCCGTATGAGGCTTTCATGAGGTGATACTAGGGGGAAAGATCAATGACTGAATCGAGACCTAAAAAACGCAGCGGCTGGCTGATTGCAATTGGTGCGCTGGGTGGCCTGATAATTCTTGTGATCGCTCTGCTGCCCACAATACTGTCGAGCCAGTGGGGCAAGGAACGGGTTCTGGGCATGGCAGCGCCGCGCATCCCGGGCGAGGTGCAGGTCGAAACCTGGTCCCTGAGCTGGTTCGGGGCTCAGAGCATCGGCGGATTCAGCTTCCAGGGTCAGAATGCGGAACTGCGGTTGGATACCTCCGAGGTGATAGTCGACAAAGGGTTGTTTTCCTTTCTACTGGATCGCGGTGATCTGGGAACGGTGACGGTTGTGAGACCGGATATTCAGCTTCGGATTCCCCAACCACCACCCGAAGAGACCAGCCCAGAACCTGCTCCAGCGCCGGATGGACAAGCTGCGGAAAAGGGTGCGCCGCCCGTATCGGAGGGAGGAAGTCCGCCTGAAAAAGAGACCCTGGCGTTGCCACCAATCAGTGGGATACTGATCGTCAAAGAGGGTTCGTTGGAAGTCATCACCACTGGAAATGAAGTCGAACCTGTAGTTAAAAATATCAATCTTGAGATCGATATTGCTTCTTTGGCGGACAAGATAACCTACTCGCTGGCTCTGGTAGCTCCAGATGGAACCGGCAGCCTGTCCGGAGATGGGAAGGTTATGCTGCAGGGGATGGATACGGTGCCGGGAACGGTTCGTCCGTCCGGCAGTCTGCAGATCAAGAGCTGGGACATCTCTCAGTTGCTTGGCCTGGCCTCTTTATTTACGGCCCTGCCTTCGGGAACCGGTATACTTGAAAGCAGTGTTTCTTTTGATGGTTCCCTTAATGATGGCATCAACCTCACCGGCTCAATCAACCTCCAGAACCTAAAACTCTCCGGTGGTCCACTGGGTGACGATCGTCCTTTCCTGGAACAGACCTCGGTCGAGTTCGCCACTATCATCGGGACGGACAATCTGGAAATATCATCGCTAACCCTGGCCTCCCCATTGGCCAATGGCAGTCTGAAGGCAGCTCTCGCCTCACAGGGGCCGCTGCAGTTCGAAACCGATCTGCGCGTAGATCTGGAGAAAGTGGCCAGCCAGATACCCCACACTCTGAACCTTCAGGAAGGTCTGCAGATCACGGGTGGACAGCTGGCACTGGATGGGCAACTGCAGTCGCTTGAAGGAGAAAACAAGTTTCGCGGCGAGGCCCTGATCGAGGGACTGGCCGGCATCCGTGAGGGGCAGAAGATATCCCTGGATAAACCCTTCACCCTGGGTCTTGAGGGGGTGCAGGGTGCGGGGGGCATTCGATTGGATAACTTCGCGGTCCGTTCATCATTTCTGGAAGGTGAAGGGCAGGGCGATCTCAACGATATGCGGGTATCGCTCAAGGCAGATCTTGGAGCAGCCCTGAAAGAAATATCCAAATTTATCGCCCTGCAGAACTACATGGCGGAAGGACGTCTTGGGGTTTCGCTGGCGGCTCAGCGGAAAGATGATGCCACCGTGGGTATGGAGGCACAGGTTGACGCTGACAGCCTGATGGTTAAAAAGGACAACTCCGTAATCATTCCCGGCAAGCCGTTAAAACTATCCGGGGTTGCCGATATCCTGCTTTCCCAGGATTTTGAGTTCAGCGGAGTTGCCCAGGGGAGCCTGGCCTACCAGGCCTGGCTTGGACAGGGATCGCTAAAGGCCAGAGATCTTGTTTTTGGCAGTGATACATCGATCCAGAGTGTCGGCGAGGTTTCAACCGACAGCAGGGTGCGTCTCGGTGATCTGGGTGTCATGCTCAAAAGTCTCAAGGCGCTGCCCGAATCATTTGTACTGGCTGGTGATACACGGGTACGAGCCAGGATTTCGGGAGCAGTCGGAAAGTTCCTCATCGATGACGTGCTGGTCGAATCCTCAAAACTATCGGTGCGGAAGGGAGAAGAACGGCTGATTCCTGAGAGCACCCTGACCGTTAAGGGTTCCAGTGCAGTTGCCCTTGGAGTTGACGGTGCTGTCATTTCTGTCGACAAACCTCAATTCAGCTACGATAGCTGGATCGGCAGCGGTTCCGTCCAGGCTGCATCATTCGAAGTGGCGACCACCACGGTCAAAGAGCTGGCCTTTACAGGCCAGACCAATCTGGCCAGGCTCGCCGAGCTCAGCAACGCCCTGGAGCTTCTGCCGGCAGGCATGAACTTCAGCGGTCTGGACTCATCATCGCTGACCATGGATTATTCCCCGGAAAAAATCGAGCTTGCTTCTCTGCGCACTGAGATAGCAGAGTTTGTCTTTACGCAGGAGGGCAAAACCTATCGGGACAAGAAGCTGGTGATCGAGGCCTCGGGTGCGGTCGACATGGTGCAGAAGTCAGCCTCGTTCAGCCCGGTGCAGATAAACTCCGCCAATGGAGTTGTCGCACTGGAGCGCGTGGCCGTCGACGATTGGTCCAAACCACTCGACACGATCAATACTACAGGGCAAGCTCGATTTGACCTTCCCACCATACTCGATGCGGTGGCCGACTGGTTCACTCTTCCGCCTGACGTTTCAACGGCCGCCACCGTCGATCTGAACTGGATTGCCGAGGCACAAAAGGGGGTCGACCACAAATATCGAATCAGCGCCGATTTGATTGACTTCAGTCTGTCGAAAAAAGAGCTGCAGGCATTTACCAACGAAAAGGTAAGGGTAGAGGTCGACGGATTGAGAAATCCGACCAGCGGAAACATGGAGCTGAACCAATTCAACATTGATTCGTCGCTGCTCGATTTCGATGCCGCCGGTTACTGGAACAACGGCAGTGAAAAGGCGGCGGATTTTGGTTTCAAAGGAAACCTCGGCATGGATCTGGCTCGCATCGCAGCGCTGGTAAGGACCTTTTCGGAGATCGATCTGGAGATGGCAGGAAAATCGGCCCGTCCGTTTGAGCTGAAAGGTATATTAACTCCCGAACAGCGCCAACAGTGGTGGCGGCATACCGATTTTAACGGCTCATTCCAGGCGGAGTTGATCAGGGTCCTGGGGGTTGAGCTCAGCTCCTTGGAAATCCCGGTGACTGTCAATGACGGTCTTGCCCTGGCCGAACTGCAGGGCAGGGTGAACGAGGGCGGGCTGCTGCTCAAACCCCAACTCGATTTGAGAAGCGAACCGCCGGTGCTGACCATTCCTGACAACTCCCAGGTTCTCGATCAGATGCGGATCACCCGGGACATGGCCAATCAGCTACTGGCCCGCATCCATCCACTGTTCATGGGCGCCAGTCAGATGAGCGGTACGGTCGATCTCAATCTCGAGAGCTTTCGCTGGCCGCTCGGCAAAGACAGTCTCAACGATCTGCAGTTCTCGGGTTTTATGGATTTTAACGAAGTCCGGCTTGAGTCATCCGCCCTGATAGATTCTCTGCTGCAGGTCCTGCGCGTCGAGGAAACCGGTATCGACCTGAGCGGCAGGCAGATACGCTTCGAGGGGAAGAATGGCCGGATCGCCACCAATCCTTTGCGCACCAATCTGAGCGACACCGAGCTGATTATCAGCGGCAGCTTGGGACTCGATACCACTATTGACTACCTGGCCCAGGCGGAGGTCACCGAACGATTGGTGGGCGGTGATCTGTACAAATATCTGCAGGGAACGACGATCAACGTACCCATCGGAGGAACGTTGTCGAGCCCTGATATTTCAGCGCAGACCGTACAGCGGGCGGTTACCGATCTGGTCAATCAGGCCGGTCAGAGAAAGTTGCAGGAGGCTGCCGGAGATCTGCTGAAGCGGTTGTTTTAGGATTTCTCCTTGCGGGACAGGTAGTAGTGGTAGAGCAACCGTGCGGCCACCGAGCGATACGGTGTCCAGTCCTGACTGATCTGAACCATCTCGTCACTGTCAGGCCTCCGGCACAGTTGTATCAGCTGCTGATCGGCGGCGGCCATGGTTTTCAACCACCGTCGAATATAGCGGTTCGATCCGGATTAGTGCTCTGATCGCCAGCGGCTGAACATCCTCATCGAGACGTGGTGTGGAATCGGAAATCACTCATTTCACTGCAGACCGTGCAACCAATATGTCCGAAGGTGCGGTTTGCTTCTTCATCCTAGGAATTACGGGGACATCCATACTTAATCGCTATTCACTAATTGAGTAGTGTGTTCCATAGCTTTTAGGTAATCGCTCTTTAATCCCTGTCACTAGTTGAGTCCCTCGCGTTTCCTCCGGCTCGGTAGCTCGGTGGATAGACCTGGATAACATTGTTGGCTTCGAATTTGGTGATCAGGTTGTCAAATTTGGAATAGAAAATTCCAACCCGGCTACCTTTTGGATCGAGAATCTCAGCGCCGTTGAGGCGGGTTCGGTTCGATTGCTTCCAGATTGTTGTTGTCTTTAACCACTCTGAAAGCTCTTCACCCTCTAGACCAACTGGTTTCCAGAAATTGGATTTGATGGAATAGCTCGGCTCGATAGCCATGATGGCCGACGGCCACTGGTATCTGCCGCTGTAATAGTAGTCGTAGTCTGGAACGATTTTGTTGTTCAAAAAGAAAAAGGTTATTTCGTTTTGTCGCTTCAGCGACCCGCATTCCTCGCAGGGGGCACAACCGAGAAGGGTTGCCACTGCCCCGGCCACTGCCAGGTAAAGAACGATAGATCTCATGATAAGTCTCCTGATTAGCGTCGAATTTGAATTTACTAGACACTAATGCACTCTGTGCGGATGAAAAGGGATTCGGTAGCATCGACCATAAAATGTTCCCATTTTCGACTCACTTTTTCGGGAGCAGCAGTGACAATCCAAGATTAAGCAGCGAGACCACAAAGACAATCACCAGAGCCAGGTAGACACTCGTCAGTACCGCATTCTGCAGCATTGGCTGCATGCCATCCGGGACCATGGCCTGAAACTCCTGCTGAAACAGATTTGCCATGCTCTCCTTGAGCATGCGGATCAGCTCAGCCGGCAATTTCTGGCCGGCGGCGGTCAATTCGCTGATCAGCCTGTCGGTGACAATACCGCCGCAGAGTCCGACACCGATCGTGCCCCCCATCGTTCGTGAAAACTGGTGAAAAGAGGTTGCCACGCCCAGATTGGCGCTTTCCACACTGTCCTGAACCACCAGCAGGGTGGTCAAAGAGACGAACCCCATGCCCAGGCCGACGATCAAAAAGGCAATAAAACACTCACCAAGGCCAGTGGTGCGAGAGAATCCGAGGGTCAGGCCAGTGCCGACAACCACGAGTACGGCGCCAAGTAAAATTGCCTTCTTGTACCCGACCCAGATCACATTTCTACCTATCACAAAGGCACCGATCGACCAGCCGAGACTCAAGGAAAGCATGGCATAACCGACTTGCATCGGGGTCTGGGAGAGCGCTCCCTGAAGCAGTATGGGCGCATAGGCAAAAAGTGAGAAGATGGCGAAACTGGAAAAAAAGACCAGGACATTTCCCAGGGCATAGGAAGGATCCTTGAAATAGCTTAAATTGAGCATAGGATTCTGCGTTCGCATTTCAACCTTGTAGAACCATATACCTGAAATGAGTGTGACGATCCCAAGCAGAAAATAGGGAAGGGAGAAGACTTGAAGTTCCCGTCCACCGGTCATAATCAAAAATAGCAGGCCGAGGATGAAGCCCGAGAGGAGCAACGCCCCGAGTAGATCCAGTTTTTTCCCTGCGGCCTTGTCCCGAAATTCTCGGAAATATACGGCAATACCGTAAAAGGAGAAAAGTCCCAGGGGAATGTTGATGAAAAAGATCCAACGCCAGGAGAACCAGGTCACGATGAAGCCGCCCAGGGTCGGGCCGATCAGGCTCGATACGCCCCACACCAGGCTGGCAAAAGAGATAGTCCTCGCTCTTTGTTCGGGAGCCGAGACATCGGTGAGCACCACGTAGACGAGAGCGAATATGCCGCCGCCGCCAATTCCCTGGAGAACTCTGGTCACCACCAGGAATTCCATCGACGGTGAACAACCGGCCGCTATCGAGGCGGCCAGGAAAAGCCCGATGGCGAACAGGAATAACCCTCTGGTGGAGTACATATCAGACAGTTTGCCGAAAATCGGCAGCGCTACTGCCCGGGCCAGAAAGTAGCTGGTGTAGGTCCAGGCGTAAAGATGGAGGCCGCCGAGTTCGGCGATTATGGTCGGCATGGCCGCGGTCATCACCAGCGCATCCAGGGCCCCCAGAAAAAGCGCCAGCAGGGAGGCCCAGATAATCCAGGTGCGGCGCGCACTGTCACGCTGTGTTGGGACCATTATTCTCCTTGGTGAATATCCCATTACTCATGTAGAATCGGAGCTGAACCGCCGAGGGCCGGCAAAGGGAAGGGGGGTGATGATTTCCCTGAGGGCCATCGCTTTGGCACAGCATTTCTCAATGTAAGGGTTATCTCCCTCAATGCAAAGGAAAGGGGCTGGCAGAGATTGACCGTCCTCATCTGACTTTTGAGATCACGACTGGTTTTATCGACGGGATGAACTACTCTATTATTGTCGATCATTCTCAGACCTGTATCGATAACCATGAAGGAGAAAATCATGACGACCGACAAGGCAACAGCAGCAGAGATTGATGAATTTCTTGACTCGCTTTCCGAGTGGACGGCAGTTGACAATAGCCTGAAGCGGGTTTTCAGTTTTCGAAATTTCCGGGAGGCATTCGGCTTCATGGCTGAGGCAGCACTTGTAGCCGAGCGCAAAAATCACCATCCGGATTGGAGCAACGTCTATAACCGGGTCACGGTGCAGTTGACGACACATGATGCGGGGGGAATCACCACCAAAGATTTTGATGTCGCCCGCCAGATGGAGTTGATCGCTTCACGGCGCTGAACGGTTGCTCGCAGCAAAACCCATTATCCAGCTAATACCTTTGCTTTACATTACGATCAACGGAGGCCTGGTGGTGCTGATCTGGCTGGTGCAAATCATCATTTATCCAGGCATGCACGGTTGGGACCAAGCCAGGTTTGCACAACTGCATAAAGACTATGCGACGCGGATTTCCTTTATCGTCGGGCCCCTCATGCTGGGTCAGGCAGCCCTTGCCCTGCACCAGCTTGTTACTGCCCCGGGAGGCACCGCTATTATGCAAACTCTATTGATTGGTGCTGTCTGGGGAGTGACCATTTTTATCTCGGTGCCGCTGCACCGCAGGTTGAGCGATGGCTATGAAGAAAAAAATGTAAACCGCCTGGTCACCACCAACTGGCTGAGAACTTTGTGCTGGAGCCTGGTATTCCTGCTTGACATGCTGATATTGGTAAGCGCATGAAACTCTACGCTGTCATACGCATTCCGAAATCAGGCAGCCGCTCGCTTGGCGTCATGGTGGAGAAAAGCCTGCCCTCGAGTCATCACTTCAGGATCCCTCAACTCTCTGTTGACTCCCCGGAGCGCCTCCACCCGGCAGAAAAATTTCGCGCCAGAAGAAGGCTCTTACAGGGGCTGCTCAAGTATCGGGCCCTCAACGCTGAGATGGTGTGGAAAAATGTGTCGAGGAGGGCGCGTGACGGTGACATCATCTCAGGCCATATGCCCTACGGAATGCCGCAACTGCCTGGTTGGGAGCTGCTCTACATCACTCTGCTCAGGGACCCGATCGACAGGGTAGTGTCGGAATATTATTACTCCCGCAAAGGGTATCTCAGCAGACCTCACTGGCGCCGATTGTATCACAAGGGGCATGCCGAAATTGCCGGAACTAAATCTTTCCCCGATTATGTGCGCTATCTTTGCGACCACAGACCACGGTTCAGTAATCCCGCCCTGAAATTCGTGACTGGTGGGGATGACCACCAGGATCCACTGTCGTTTTTAAAAGAGCACTATTTTCACTTTGGCATACTGGAGCGGATGGACCTGTTCGCCCGCCAGCTCGCCCAAAAGCTTGATGCTCCAGAATGCCAGGTATGGGAAAATAAATCTGATGTGATGGGTAAATATATGCCCACCGATGCTGAACTTGACCTCCTTCATTCTCTGCTGGATAAGGACATCGTTTTTTATCAGGAGACCAGACAGTATATCCTCGGTATTTGATGCTATTCTGCCACCGCTCTATGGGCTTTGATCGATCCGAACCATTCGGGTTTCTTGTCGACGGTAAAAGCGGCGAGAGAGGAATGCATCGTCTGAAGCGATTGGGTGTTCTGCTCCAGGGCGGTGACCAATGACCGGATTGTTTCATCATCCGTGTCCGCCGACGCCACCAGGGTCATGGTCGTACCGAAGGTGGAGAGTGTCCCGGTCAGGGAGGGATAGGTTGCTTTACCGATCTCTTGTCTCGAGAGCGAAGGAGTCGAGGTAACCAGATCAACCATGCCCTGATTGGCAAAACCGATCAGCGAAGCTTGAGTATCCTTCATCAGCTGTGTTACAACGTTGTCGGGATGCACTCCCCTGTGGACGAGGACTTGAACGTCTCCCTGGCGGAAGGCAAAGGTATCCTGGGACATCGAAGAAGGCAACTCGGCGACTACCGGAAACATTTTTTCTGTCCATCCCTGAGCCTGCATAAACAGTTTGAAGAGATAATTCTGTGGTGATCCAAACGGGCCAACGTTTATCCTTTTGCCGGGCAATTGATCCACCGTCGACAGCTCTGCATCATTGCTCACTAGAAGAGTGAGTGGTACTTCGTAGAGTGGGCTTACCACGCGAATTCGATCGTAACTGATGTCCAGGTATTGAAATGGTCCCCTACCGGCGGCGGCTTCCTCGAGCAGCAGCGAATCGACCAGGGCCAGATCCAGCGATCCTCCCTGCACGTTGGTGAGATTGTCGATAGGATCGGTCGATTCTGAAAGTGAGCAGGTCATTTCCTGGTCATGCTTGGTGAAAATGCGGCACAGCAGTTTTCCGCTGTGGAAAGAAAAAGAGCCTGAGGGTCCGGTTCCTATGAGCATTTCGTACGAAGCCGCTGGATTTGGTGACATGATTACCAGCAGCAGTGCTGCGAAGAGAGAGAATATGCTAAGAACTGGTCTGGCCTGTCGGGTGACAATCTCGGCGATCATGGTGCCCTCCAAAGCTGAAGAATTTGCACTGGTGCCCTTATAATACCAGCATAATCCTGAATGGTGCTCGTTGTCTATTGCTGAGTGTTTGAATTAGAAATGAACTGGAACAAAAAATAGTCATTCAGTCAAACCAGTAAATGTAACAATGTGGCATCAAGCAGGATGCAATCTGCCTTAAGCCGCCTTATAGTCGATAATATATAACATCAGGTTTGATATTATTCTTGAAGGCCGGTTGTTCACCAAGCACCTTAACAAATACCATAGACACCAAATGGAGATATTTAAATGAAAGCATATGTACTGCAAGAAGCCGGTGGAATAGAAAACCTTGTCTTGAGTGACATTGACAAGCCGAAATTGGGCTCAGACGAAGTACTGATAGAAACCAAAGCGATCAGTATCAACCCGGTTGACGTGAAGGTGCGGCCCATGGAAGAACTTCTCGACATGATCGTCGGCGAAATTCGTCCGGTTATTCTCGGATGGGATATTGCCGGCGTCGTTGCCGAGGTCGGAGCCAACGCAACTGGGTTTGAGGTTGGCGACAAGGTCTTCGGGATGGTTAATTTTCCGGGGCACGGAAAGGGCTATGCGGAATATGTGGCGGCGCCAGCCGGCCACCTGGCTAAAATGCCGGATAATACAACCTTTGAAGAGGCAGCGGCGACCACCCTGGCGGCGCTGACCGCCCTGCAAGTCCTGCGGCCCAGGGTTAAGGCGGGCGATCGTATCCTGATCCACGCCGGCTCAGGGGGCGTCGGTCACTATGCCATTCAGATAGCCAAACAGCTTGGCGCAACCGTGATTACCACATCCTCAGCAAAAAATCGTGATTTTGTGCTCTCGCTCGGTGCAGATCAGCACATCGACTACCGGGAGCAGAAATTCGAAGAAGTGCTGGCTGATATCGATTTCGTGCTTGACGGAATGGGGGGATCGGTCCTGGAAAATTCGCTGAAAGTAGTCAGAGACGGCGGCACCATTGTCTCGCTGCCCACCCATCAATTCTCAGAAGAGTTGAAGGCCGCTGCTGACCCTCGTAACATTAAACTCGAGTTCGTACTGGTCACCTCAAATGGAGACGACATGAATACATTGAAAGAATACCTCGAGAGCGGCGTCGTCAAAGCTCATGTGTCGATGACCTTTCCGTTTGCCCAGATGGCGAAAGCCCACAAGCAGCTCGAGTCAGGCAGAACCGTGGGCAAAGCGGTGGTCAGGTTGTAGAAATGTGTTCTCCACCATTTGGTAAATTACCCGGATTTCATTGATGTGTTCCAATTGTTTTTCTCCCTTGAAACGTCCAATTCTTTCACTCTTCAATGCGGTAATAAAATTGTAAATGGCATCTCAGATTAAATATTTATAGCGAGTGTCACTCTGCCTTCCACTGGTTCGGGGTCATAAACTGCTAGTATGGGTAGTTTGTGTCCCTGACAATGGAGTGTATTTATTCTTGACTTGGCAATACTATGATGATATTCTTGTACCACAATGTGGTATTTATGGTGAAATTTAGATGTGAGGCGACAGGTTCTTCCTTCAATTTACCTTGATTGTAATTCACTAGTTCTGTTGGGATCATCTATATTAATTGAATTATAAGGACGATCCTCAATCCGCAGATCTGAAAAGAATCAGAGCCCCCGCCGATTTACCCGATAGATCGACATTTACAATCTTGTACCTTCTCATTTGCAATGGTCGATCGACACTGAGAGACGGCTATGCCGACGAATTTTGAAATAGCCCTCACCGGATTGGGACTGACTGAGCTAGAGTCAGAAGCCCTCGCTGAGAAAACAAAGACCCATTCTCTGCCCTGCAAAACTATTGTTTTGGAAAAGGGAAATCCCAGTGATGCGCTTTATCTGGTTCTCGAAGGGCGAGCAAAAGCAATTGACATAGATGCAAACGGTAAAGAGCGGGTGGTGACATATTTTGATCCTGGAGATCATTTCGGTTGGACGGGGTTGGGGGAAGGATTGCTGCACACCTCGATCATGACAGCAGAGCCTAGCCGTTTTCTGGTGCTCCCTAAAAATGAGCTCAAGTCCATAACTTTTGAAAGCTATCCATCAAAAAAACGTGTTTCTGAAAATTTTCTGAAAAAAACCGCACTGAAATCACTCAAACTCCACGAGGTGGTGCAGCAAAAGACGGCGATAAGTGAGATTCTGCATGCCATTTCCAATTCTCCCACGGATGTCCAGTCGATTCTGGAGACTGTCGCTGAGAATGCAGCACGGTTGTGTGAGGCAAGCGATGCGGAAATATTTCAGACTGAGGGTGATGGACTGCGGCTGGTCGCTAAATATGGATCCCATCCCCTGTGGCCGATTGGGACACTTCGTCCCATCAGACGAGATTGGGTGGCCGGGCGTTCGGTTGTTGATCGCTTGCCAATCCATGTGAATGACCTCCAGGATGCCAAAGCCGATTTCCCGCTGGGCGCGGTTCTTGCGAAGCAATTTGGTCATCGAACTACGTTTGCAACCCCATTACTTCGCCAGGGGATAGCTATTGGTGTGATTATCATCCGCCGAATGGTGATCGACCCACTTACTGATAACCAGATCTCCTTAATCGAGACTTTCGCAGACGAGGCTGCAATTGCAATTGAAAATGTGAGACTCTTCAACGAGCTTCAGGAAAAAAAACTGAAAGTGGAGGAGCAGGCTAAGGAACTCGCCGAATGGAATAAAAAACTCGAAACCCGAGTAGCCGAGCAGGCTAAGGAACTTACTGAATGGAACGCTGAGTTGGAGAGCCGCGTTGCCGCGCAGGTGGCACAGCTGGAAAGGCTCTCAAAGCTGGAATATGAGTTGACAGTGGCAAGCGAGATTCAAATGAGCATGTTGCCGGGGACAATCCCCCGGCTGGCGGGCTATGAATTTAGTGCTACCATGCTGCCGGCCAAATCCGTGGGCGGAGATTTTTTTGATTTTATCCCGCTTGGAGAAAATTTACTTGGCATTGCGGTGGGCGACGTCTCAGACAAAGGTGTCCCGGCAGCCTTATTCATGGCCATGGTCCGGAGCTTGCTGCGGGCTGAAGCCCATCCAGGCCGAACCGTCACAAAGGTGCTTCGAAGCGTCAATCTCCATCTTATGGATATGAACGAAAACGGAATGTTCGTCACGGTCTTATTCGGAGTGCTGAACGTGATTACTCACCAGTTTCAATATGTGCGTGCGGGCCACGAAGTGCCGATCTATTTTGATCAACATGGTTCTGTGAGACGCTTGCCCCAGGCAGGCGGTCAGGCTTTGGGGATTTTCAAGGAGATTATTTTGGAAGAGCAATCGATTGAACTCTCTAAGGGTAGTACGCTTCTGCTTTGTTCAGACGGGATAACCGATGCCCTGAACCAGCAAAATGTAAACTTCGGGTATGATGGAATTGCAGATGCGGTAGGAGGGGTACTCGATTTTTCAGCTACAGTGATTTGTGAAACCCTAGTCAAGGCTGTTAAAGATCATCAATCTGGATTGCAGCAATATGACGATATGACCGTTGTGGTAATGCAATCTATTTAAACGGTTACATCCTTTACAGGCCTTTCAGCCCACTTCTTCTCCGGTGCAAAGAGAACGGTTGAATCATCTCCCGCTCAGGTGTCTAAACGCCGTGCATAAAATGCGTTGTCAGTAATGGAAATGTGGAACAATGACGCGTGCAGGTTCGAACTTCTCAGTACTTTATAGTTATTACTCACGAGAAGTATTCTGACTATCAATTAAGTAAATAATCCTAGGATGGAGCGGGCCAGGGCACTACCAAGATAGATAAATATTCCACCGAAGAAGACAAACGTGGAGATAAAGCCAAGGATCATGAATATCGTCCCCATCTCTGGATGATTTTCCAGATCCTTTCTGTAAATGGCTGCGATAACAATAAGAGCCAGAAACAGTACCCCCAAAGTTATCATCCATATATCTCGGATCATTTCCATGAATGCATCATAACAGACTCCGAGAATAATTTTTGCGCAAATTAGCCTGCTTGTTCTTCTACTTGCCTGAGCTTTGTACGCCTAACAAACCCTTAAGACTGTACCCTTCCAATAGATTTTCCTGGCCCATTATCAGAGAGCCTGAGCTATGACGAAAATGTTGATCTCAGGTGTCCATCAGGAGATGGGAACCTTCGAGATTAGTGCGGGAGGTAACGAGAGTCTATTGGGCAATAGGTGATCAGAACGTTGTTTTTACAAAGAATGCAACTGTGTCTGTTGTCGCTGCAATTTTTAAGAGGACTATTGCAGAGAGAACGCCTAGTCGTGCTTTTCTCGAACCAATATTATCTGCCGATGCCTATTGTCGTTACTCGCTTCCTGTAAGAAGAGGAATAGGAGAATCCTGTGCCGCTGAAGTTCACGGTCGATTCCGAGTAGCCGATGCCTCTGTAATGCACGGTCGATCTTGGCTGGTTGATACCTTGATAGGTGATTGTAGAGGTCTT
>JABDQA010000168.1 GCA_013042475.1 Desulfofustis sp. | reverse complement strand
ATAATGAGACTCTCCTAGTATCTGCTAATTTTTTTTCCGCATAAGTTCATCTGACAACATTTCAATTTTTCACGATACAATTCGATTTCCGATTGACTAACACTGTGTATACAATATTGCTCTCTTACACCAGATTTCAATAGCATAGAGTCTTTGACATCAGCATCAATTTTAAGCTTTTTCTTTTGCTAAACATCTTGTTTGCCCATTCTAAGATATTTGGAACAGCAATGCCTTGCGAATTATCAATAGAAAATACCTATTTGAAATATCAGTAATGCTGATCTAGACTGTTTGAGTTTATAAAATGATCTAAAAATCAATAACATTAAAGGCTTTTTTATGAGCTCTATTGAGGCGTGTGCGCAAATACCTAACTGGTCATTTGATGATGAGTTCGATGGAGGGGATGAGACGTGTGGAAGGGTCATCGTCAATCTCCATCTATACATTAAGGACCAAGTGCCAGGTTCGACAATACTGGTGATATCCAGAGATCCTGGAGCACCAGTGGAACTTCCCGCGTGGTGCAGAATGACGCATAATGAACTGACAGATAATCAGCATCCGTATTATCTGATAACCCTAAAACCACACCTTTTGAGGAACTAAGTATGTCTGATAACTTTTGTGTTACCATCACCCATTGTAAAACAGATCCCGACAAAGCAACGCTTGGATTCGTTGTAGCAAATGCAGCCCAGGGCAGCGAAAAAGAAACCATGGTGTTTCTCAGTTCAGACGGCGTCTGGTGCGCGCTAGAGGAGGAAATGTCAAGAGTTGATGAGGGGGCTCCGTTCGCCCCATTAAAAGATCTGGTGGATAAGTTTCTCAGGGCCGGCGGCAAAATTTATGTCTGCACTCCCTGTATGAAAAAACGAGGTATTTCGGAAGATATGCTGATTGAAGGCGCAACTCCGGCTGGCGGGGCCGCATTAGTAGAGTGGCTGTCAAATGGTTCACCTGCGGTGGCCTACTAGACAGGTCTGATTTAGGACAAACTATGGCAGATGAAGATAAATCATTTGTTCCTGATGTCGTTTTTGATGGTGGAGATCTTGATTGCGGCTCGGGCCTGATACTTCTTATTCGCGAAAATATCATTAAAACCCCTCTTGATGGTATTCTTGAGATGCGCAGCCGTGAACCTACCGTTGCGTCTGATCTTCCGCCCTGGTGCCGTATGGCAGGTCATGAGTATCTCGGCAAAAAAGAGGGCGAGAGATTCACTCGTTACTACATAAGGCGTGGAAGCTCAGAAATCGAAGATGAGAAAGCTTTAGAGGAAGATTTCGATCAGGCAAAAAAATACGAGTGGCGACTTCGCTCACGTTCAACCGGTCATTTGAAATCGACTGTTTACAGCCGCAATTTTGCTTTTGAAGTTGGCCAACCAGCTAGTTTTGAGGAACAGGACAAACATCCATGTGCCGTTGAATATTTGTTTGGCGCTCTTGCCGGATCGTTAGCAACGGCTTTCACCACTGAATGTGCGAAGGAAAACCTTGAAGTGGACGACATCGAAATTTCTTTAAGCGGCAGCCTATACAACATTCTTGCTCATCTCGGCATCGAAGAAGGGGATCCCTCCATAGAAAGAATAGATCTGAAATGCTTTGCCTCAACCTTCGACGATGAAGAGAAAGTCAAAGCTGCATGGGAACGAACGGTCGCAAGATCGCCTGTTGCTGCCACCCTCTCAAAAGCGGTTGAATTAAACCTTAAACTCGCACTCGTATAGTCAATGATAGATAATAAGCCTTTTCTCACAACCCAGGTCGGATCCTGGCCCCGTTCTCGGCATATGCTCAAATCTCTGCGGGGCTATCAGAAGGGAACAATCAGCAAAGGTGACTATCTCACAGTGGCGGAGGACGAAATACGGCGCACCGTTGAACTGCAGGAAAAAGCGGATCTGGACATACTTGTTGACGGGGAACACAGACGAGAGAGTTTCTATGCCTTTATTACAGAAAAGGTTAAAGGAACCAAGCTTATGTCTCTTGCCGACATGCTCGACTATGTCGAAGACAAAGCAGAGTTTGAAGAAATGCTGCGCACCATGGATATGCCCGCCTCGGCCGTAAAAAACCCAACGTGTGTAGGCAAGCTTTCACGACGTGATGCTTTGGCTTTGGACGACTATCTTTTTTTAAAAAGCCTGACCAAAAAACCCGTCAAAATAACCCTCCCCGGCCCCTACCTGTTAACTCGCTCAATGTGGGTAAGTGCACTAACTCGTAAGGCATATCGCAGCCATAAGAAAATGGCTGATGATATCGTGAAAATTCTCAGAGAGGAGCTGATCGATCTCAGAGACGCAGGGTGCGATTTTGTCCAATTTGACGAACCTGTGTTGACCGAACTGACCATGTCGGAGGAGTGCGAGCGGCGCACGTTTATGTGAGCCACGCTCGCAACCCGCCGTGATGCGGGAAAAGAGCTCAGGTTTGCAGCTGACCTTATAAACAGGATCACAAAAAATATTGAAGGGGTAAAAATCGGTGTCCACGTCTGCCGGGGCAACTGGTCGAAACAGGAAGAAGTGCTCTTGTCGGGAGATTACGCAAAGCTGCTGCCAGCACTGGAACGCATGAAAATCGAACAATATGTCTTGGAATACGCCACTCCCAGAGCTGGCGATATTGATATCGTAGGTCGCACTCTTAACGATCGGGAACTTGGTCTTGGTGTGGTCAATCCCAGAACCGATCAGGTTGAGTCAGTAAAATTTATTGTTAGCAAGGCCGAAAAAGCTTTGGAGTACTATCGTCCAGACCAACTCTTCTTAAATACTGATTGTGGTTTTGGTTGTTTTGCCAGTCGCTCGGTAAATGTGGAGGATGTGGCCTTTAAGAAACTTTGTGCCATCACTGAGTCAGCTAAACAGCTGAGAAAAATGGTCCTCTAGCAGGTTCCAAGCGATATCCTGATATTATTGCCAAAACGAGGTCAAAAATCCTGCGTTTCCCTTCGGCTTGAGGTGTTCCTGATAATTTGAAAATCAGAGCAATGGAGCCTAACCAGAAACTTCAACTGGAGGATATGTTCAAATTATTAGCATAGTTAGAACTTGTTCAGTTTTTGTGGTTAAAAGGAGTACTCTGGACGTCATAGCAGGATCGTTAAATAGTATAGGATGAAAATCCTCCATCAATTGGCACAACAACACCTGTCACAAATTTTGAAGCATCTGATAAAAGCCAGATAACGGCACCTAAAAGGTCCTCGGGCTTCCCGTAACGCCCCAAGGGAGTATGAGCGATAACCTTCCGGGCCCGTTCAGACAGCTCCCCTGTTTCCTGGTTTACATGAAGAAATCTAAGCTGCTCGGTCATAAAAAAACCCGGGGCTAACGCATTTACCCTTACACCCGTGTGCGCAAAATGAACCGCAAGCCATTGAGTGAAGTTACTCACCGCAGCCTTCGCAGCCGAATATGCAGCAACTTTCGTCAGCGGAGTGAGCGCACTCATCGACGAGATGTTGACAATCGCTCCCTTTCCCTGCTCCACCATTGATTTGGAAAATATCTTGATAGTGAGAAAAGTACCCAGAAAATTCAGATCGAAGACATGGCGAAACCCGGCCAGATCCAGGTCGAAAAATCCTTGCATCTGATCCGGCAACTTATCCTGCAACATCAAAAATTCCTGATCCGTCGTACCACGCGGATCATTTCCACCAGCGCCAGGGATAAGCAGATCCACCGTTCCCCATTTATTGCATACCAACTCATGGCATGCCTCGAGCTCATCCGTGTTCAATACATTACAATCCATTGCTATTGCATTACCACCCGCTTGCCCAATTTCCACGGCTGTTTTCTCAGCTTTTTCACGGTTGAGGTCTAAAATCGCAACCTTTGCACCTACAGAACCAAGTGCGGTTGCCATGGCGCCGCATAACTCACCCCCTCCCCCTGTGATAACTGCAACTTTTTCATTTAAGTTAAATAAGTCTATTACATTCAAGGCCATTGAATTTATTCCTCATTGTAAATTTATTTTTAAGATCAAAAAAATCTGATTCGCCTACCCTCTTCATACTTTTCCAGACAAAATTATAGAGATCCAGTTAAAATTTTAACTTTGGAGAACTTAAAGCAATCTTGAGGTTCTTCCTGCTCTATTTCAACACCGAGAAATTGCCCGACTGAGAGGTTGCCCTCAGCAGTGTCAATTATCTGAGAATTACTCCGAAGAAAGAGCATTAGGAAGAAGCTCAACCTTGCGGACAGTATTTATAAATATGGATTGCCTATGAATTTCTACATCTCCGCACACAACTTAAATATTCTGGGTAGTCAGAAATTTACGGTACTTGCTGAAAACCCGGACCTGACAGTGACGATCAACCGTGCAGACCTTAAACAGGTCATGGCAGGGTCAAAATCTTTGGCAGATCAGACTGGTGGCGATACAGCCAAGGTTGAAGGCAATACAGAAATTTTTAATAAACTGGCATCCGCAATGATAGTATTCGACCCACTGTTTGAGGTCATGCCAAGAACAGCCGGAGCCCCGACACCTGAAAATCTGAACGATTTTGAATACGGTCCGTTAGATGTGACCGGTGAATAGTCACCGTAGCTTTTCGAGACAGGTCAGCATAGATGAGTATTTTCTCCATGCTCATCGGTGTTTTTATGCTTTTTCCTGAGTAAAGATTAATCACACAAGTTTTTTTTAGCGGAACATCTCTTTCAACTGCTCGGTATCCCCTTCCTGCCAATTATCAGGCTCGGTCAAAGCAACCCATGCATTGATGTAGTGCTCGGCGGCAAAGACGTGGCCGAACCCCTCAGGTACTTCGGCAGCAATGAGCATATCCACTGCTATTTGCAGCATCGTGATCAGCGGATACCAGCGCAAATTCTCCGATACGTCCGGTGCACGCTCGTCGGTTATCCAGGCTGAGGGCCGAAACGCGGAGGTAATTTCAAAAAAAGTGATTGGATCGCTGGCATACTGCAAAAAAACCAATCGCATCTGCGACCAGCTGCTACCAGCTATATTGAGTGCGTTTTCCTGAGTAGTAAAGCGGGCGGTTCGGCCATCACCAATAAGGGGCAGCCAAGCGGGAGAATCGGCATTTCGGTTGCGGGTCAAGTCTTGCCAGATGGGATTTCCAAAAGTAGGTCCCGACCAGAGAGCTCCATTAACTGGGTTGTCGATCATGTTGAGGGGAGACAAAGCGTTCTCAGAGCCGTAGGAACCGAGGCTGAGTCCATGCAGGAAAAGCTTGGGCCGGGTGTCAGCAGGCAGTTGGCGCCAGTGGCCGTGGACGATGTTTACTAGAGCTTTCGCTGATTCAGGGGCCACGTCAGGTTCCACATACAGCGCCAGAGGACTCATCAGGTAGGAATACTGCATTCCGACGATAGCGGTATCGCCACGGTGCATTACCTCCAATGGATCAACAGCAGCAGAATCTATCCAGCCCGTTCCGGTCGGGGTTGCCACAATCAGGATTGAACGTTCAAAGGCGCCGACTCGTTTCATTTCCTCCAGAACCAAAGCGGCTCGATCTCTGATGTCTTCGGCGGAGTTGAGTCCGGCATAAATCCGGATCGGTTCCTTGGCAGGTTTACCCCCATGAATTTTTGAGATCTCTTCAGCAGAACGCCCTCCTGACACGAATCTGCGTCCTTGAGCTCCTAATCTCTCCCACAAAATGAGAGAGTCATCACTGCCGGAACGTAAAGAATCTTGTGGCACCGGTAATTCAGGATCAATCCTTGAGTCGATTTCGCGAAGTGTTTCATCGGCCATATTGAGCAAGCCGCGAGCTATAACTCCATTGGCGAGGTTCCAGCTCAGGATTGTTACCAGGGCAAGGCTGAGTGTAATTGACACCCGCGGTGGCATTCGCCCAGGCATTCTGTTGCGCAGAAACCATGCAGTAAGTGCCACGAAACGGCCAAGCAGGAGAAAGAAAAAAAACAACGCAATTGCCAGGCCGACCACGATAAGCTCATGATTGCCCTCAAGTGGGTTCATGGTCATCAAGGCTCGAAGCTCGTTTTGACCGGACCGCAACTGAAAAAGCGAAATACAAAATATCGCAAAACAAATAAAGAAAAGGCTGCCTGTCACACTTCTGTGGCGGGAGTGGGTAAATTCAGGAAGTTCAAGAAACCGCCATGTCCCGATGATAATTTTGGCGAAAAGATAACCGATGGCCATCACTAGTCCACCCAGCGTTCCCTGGATGATTGCAGACCTGGGAATAAGCGAGGGCGTCAAGGATGCAGAAAAAAAGATTAGGCCCAAAGAGATTCCCATTACTGAGATTTGGTGACGCTCAAGAAATGAATTGACAGATTTAATCATCACAGATTGTAGCGATTTTATGAAATGAGAGTAACAAGAAAAAAGACCCTGCCCTGTCATCCGACAATTGAAACATGATCAGGCATAGCTTAACCCAGAACTTACCATAGCTCCGTCCACAATGTATTCTCAATTTTCTTGATCAAAATGTTTTTGTAGTTAAATTTCTTCTTTAAGTCCGTTGTACCAGCTAATGCATAATTCAAGTAGGAGGGTAAATATGCGAAGTTTATTGACCCGCGCGGCGGCGACGATACTTTTATCAGCCAGCGGTTTTCTAGTGAGTTCCAGTCTCGTAAATGCCTCGCCTTATGATGTACAAGTTACTCCTGAGAAACTTACCTCAGAGCCCATTTACTCACCATTTGTCAATAGAGCCTACCCGGACCAGGTTTTATTCGGCGACTCCCATTTTCATACAAACCTCTCATTCGATGCAGGGCTCATTGGCACCAAGCTCACTGTGCATGAGGGGTATAAATTCGCGAGAGGTGAAAAGGTTATCTCAAATACCGGTCAGCCAGTCCAATTGATTCGGCCCCTTGATTTTCTCGTTGTTACTGATCATGCCGAGTTTATCGGGTTGGCGCCTATGATCCAGAAATCAGATCCCAACCTTTTGTCGGATCCGTGGGGAAGGTCAATCTATGACTTGTTCAATTCTGGGCAGGAAGGCCGCATGCAGGCCTTTGCTGAGATAATTGAAATTGGCACCGTGACCATGGTCAACCCCTTCAGCAGTGACGAGGCCGCCACCAGTATCTGGCAGGATTTTGTCGAGATAGCTGACACCTACAACGAGCCTGGCCGTTTCACCGCCATGACCGGCTACGAGTGGACGTCCACCCCCAAAGGGGACAATCTTCACCGCGTTGTCATCCTGGCAGATGGAGCAGACAAGACCAGTCAGACACTCCCCTTCAGCACCTTTGAGAGTCAGGACCCTGAAGACTTGTGGAAATATCTCGCACTGTATGAGGAAAAAACTGGTGGACGAACCATGGCCATTCCTCATAATGGCAACCTAAGCAACGGTTTAATGTTCCAACCCAAAACCTTCGAGGGTGAGGCTATCACCCGTGAATACGCCGAGAGCCGCATACGCTGGGAACCACTGTTTGAGATGACTCAGATCAAAGGTGATGAAGAGGCCCATCCGTTTCTTTCAGCAGATGACGAGTTCGCCGATTTCGAGAACTGGGATGTGAGTAACCTTTCTGGAACAGCTCCGAAGGAAGACTGGATGCTCCAGTATGAGTATGCCAGGCCGGTCCTTAAACTTGGCCTGAAGCTTGGCCAGGAACTTGGCGTTAATCCATTTAAATTCGGTTTGATAGGTGCTTCTGATACGCATACGGCTCTCTCCACCACGCGGGAGGAAAATTATTTCGGCAAGTATCAGCAGACAGAACCTTCCCCAAAACGACATAATAGCGAGGTCATTCCGGCGGACGATCCTGCCCTGCGTATCATGACCTCCCAGGAACAGGCCGGAAGCCTTATGGCTGTGTGGGCACGTGAAAACACACGCCGGGATATCTTTGATTCGATGCAGCGCAAGGAAGTCTACGCAACTACCGGAACCCGAATCAGGGTGCGCGTTTTTGGCGGTTGGGACTTCACCGACGATGAGGTAAGCCGACCTGATTTCGCAGAACAAGGATATAAGAGGGGTGTTCCCATGGGTGGAGACCTGAGGATGACTGCTGATGGAAAGTCTCCCACATTTATGATACGTGCTCTGCGCGATCCCGACGGTGCCAACTTAGATCGTATTCAGATCATCAAAGGCTGGATGGATGGCCAAGGTGAAACCCAAGAACGCATTTATGATGTGGCTGTGTCTGGAGATCGAGAGATCGGTGCTGATGGCCGTGCCAAAGAGCCAGTCGGGTCCACCGTTGACCTGGAGACGGCAACCTATACCAATACTGTCGGCTCGGCTATACTTGCAGGCCATTGGCAAGACCCCGATTTCGATCCAGCTCAATCCGCCTTTTATTATGTAAGGGTGCTCGAGATCCCGACTCCGCGCTGGACCACCTATGATGCAGCCTTTTTCAAAATTGAACGACCTGACAATGTTCCGGAGACGGTTCAGGACCGGGCCTACACATCACCCATCTGGTACACGCCTTAATGGTTGGATATGTGGAAATCGGAAAGTGATCACACTTTTTTTTAAAACCAAGACACTATGCTTAGTAGGAGAATTAAATGATAAAGGTAATTCGTAAGGGTTTGCTAATATGTATAGTCGCTATCTTGGTTCCCTCAATGGCCTGGTCCCAGGAAGAATCAAATTGGGAATTTAATCTTGCACCTCTCTATTTGTGGGCCATTTCGATTGATGGCGACTTGGGTATTCGGGGAAGGACAAGTAATGTCAGCATAGATTTCGGAGATGTCTGGGACAACCTTGAGGGCGTTTTTACTGTTCGTTTCAACGGCTTGTATCGAAAAAAATTTGGCTTTGTTTTTGATTACAATTACCTCGACCTCGGTACCGAGAAAGCCAATGATCTGGTCAATGTCGATGTCGGATTCAAATCGCAGATCATCAATCTGGCTGGATCCTATAGATTTTTAAACGGCGATAACACCCTAGATGGAGTAGCGGGGATACGCTACACCAAACTTGATGCTGGAATCAATCTGAATAATGTCGGTGAACGTCTCGACGGTGACCAGGACTGGGTCGACCCGATTGTAGGGCTACGCTATAATTATGCTTTTACCGACAAGTGGTCGATGCAACTCTACGGTGATATCGGCGGCTTCGGGGTATCTTCGGATTTTACTTGGCAGGGATTGGCGTTAATTGATTATCAGCCCTGGAAAAATGTTGCCTTCGTAGCTGGCTATCGTGGTATCGGCACCGATTATGAAACGGGGAGCGGGACTGACCAATTCACCTTCGATGCAACAGTGCACGGCCCACTTATTGGAGTTGACATTCGCTGGTAGACTGCTGAAGAGCATTTATTTTTTTTATACTGTCCATAATTTGTGGGCCGTTCGTATCTTTCAGGTCTGTCTATAGAATATTTCTGATAGCGCAGTTTCAGCAACAGAGCACTGAATTTAACATTGCCAAATCGAAGGTAAACACGTTTGACTTTTCCTTCTACTGAAGGTGTGATTGGCAAAGGATACCTTCTTTTCAGGTGCGTGGACTTATCTTTGTGGATAGCAAGTTGTGAGATCGAAGCCCAGGACAACCAGTAGTCGATTCACTTTGTAATGATGCCAAGGATTTCACGGCTTACAGCCTTCGTGCCCATATCTCCACCGAATTCCATGGGGCGCAGCCGGTTTTGCTCGAAGCCTGTTTGTATGGCGTCTTCGATTGTCATCGCAGCATCCGCGTAACCGCTATTGCCGGACTTCTCGGCTAAATAATCCAACATTAGTGCACCTGAAAGAATTGCAGCCAATGGGTTCGCCTTTTCCTGCCCCATGATGTCAGGCGCGCTTCCGTGAGCCGGCTGGAAGAGGCCGTGCTCATCGCCTATCTCACCGCAGGCCGCCATACCCATGCCGCCGACGAGCCCGCCGGCAAGATCGGACAGGATGTCTCCGAACATGTTCTCCATAACCAGCACGTCAAAGTCCCATGGCCGCCGGATCAAGTCTAGGGCCTGGGCATCGACGTAGTTATAGCCGAATTCAACATGAGGAAATTCCGGTGCGATCTCATCGAAAATCTTCCGGAAAAAGGCCATCGAGGCAAACACGTTTGCTTTGTCGACGCAGGTGATCAGACCGGGGCGTCCCTTTTTTGATTTGCGTTGCTCCGCAAGACGGAACCCAAATCGATGAAGCTTCTCAGTCGTTGCCCTAGTGATACGCAGGGTGTCGCGAACCTCATTATCGCCGCGAATGTCGCTTCGGCCATGAACAGCAGCCGTATAGAACAAGCCTTCTGTCGACTCGCGCAAGATTACCAGATCAATGTGCGCAGCGCGCGGGTCAGCAAGCCGCTGGGGTGCATTTGGGTAGGCTTTCACCGGACGGACCCCGGCATATAGGCCATACCGGTCGCGAATCCTCAGATGTGGAGAAATCTCTGTACCATCCTGATGCCGTATCGAGGGCAGGCCGATCGCTCCCAGAAAAATTGCGTCTCCCTCGCCCGCTCTTTCTTCACCGTCAGGCTCTATGTCCAATCCCGTGCTTTGGTAGTAACCGGCACCGGCTGCAATTTCTTCGTAATAAAGGGGAGACAACCCGATCTTTTTAACTGCGCCGTCTATAACGGCAACCGCCGCATCAGACACGTCGTGCCCAATTCCGTCGCCGCGGATCAGGGCGATACGATGTCCTTCAGTCATGATAATCTTTCCCTTTCTGAAAACCTAAAGGTTCGTGATCCTGAATTTTTCGAGGCAGCTGATAAGTTCTTGCCCAGCCCGTTTCCGATGAGTCCGAAATGCATTGCGGGCCGCGTCGGCATCTCCCCTGCGAATGTGTTCCAGGATTTCCCGGTGCTCCTTGTTGGACTTCATCGGCTTGTCTCTTAGCCGGAGCGTCACAATTCGTGTTCGGTGTACCTGATCGTTGAGTGCCAAGACGAATTCACGAAGCCGTCGATTTCCATGTAAGTCGAGCATATGATGATGAAATCGATCGTCTGCGTCGGCCCATGTGTCCAGGTCCTCTTGTTCGAGCGCCGCCTCCATATCTGATGCGGCCTCTTCAAGCGGGCGCAGCTCAGTTTCGGTTGGATTTTTAGCGGCGATATTTCCGGCTACGTCAGGTTCCAGGGATGTAAGGATCTCGTAGATTTCCTTCATGTCATTGATGTTGATCGGCAGAACCCGAACTCCCCGGCGCGGAATTATCTCAACCAGTCCTTCAGATTCCAATCTAATGAGCGCTTCCCGGACCGGTGTCCGGCTCATTCCAAGACGCAGTGCAATCTCAGGTTCAGTGGCCTGAAAGCCTGAAGGCATCCGGTTTGTGCGGATTTCTTTCTTCAGGCGGGCGTAGGCATTTTCGACACGGGTTACTTTATTAGTCATTGGCATTAGCGAACTCCTTATCTCATATATATACTCTTGGAATAAATTACTCGTTTGTCAGGGTGTTCGTCAAATACTTTAATGTATACATTGACACATCCATTATAAAATGTTCATTTAACCCTCACCAATGAACGTCTGTTCGCAAAACAAAAATCCCGCAGCAAGCGGGGAGGAGGCAATCATGAAAAAGATTCTGTTGGCTTGTTGTTGTACAGCGTTCGTCCTTATCTCTGCAATGGCTCACGCCGAAATTGTATTGAAACTGCAGACGTCCACCCAGTCCGGGGCATATGAGTTCAAGTACATTAACGAAGAGTGGGGAAAGCGCCTCAAGGCAATGACTGGTGGAGAAATCTCCACTGAGTTTTACTCGATCAATTCCATTGTCGACCGCAAAGAAACACCCGAAGCGGTCATGGCCGGTGTTCTCGGCGGTGACTTGACCGCAGTCTCTTATTTCACCGGCCGCAATCCGGCCTTTGCAATCCTTGGTGACCTGATTGCAGGGTACGATACGGTTGATCAGGTTCAGACATTCTGTCGTTATGGCGGCGGGCGGGATGCGCTCCAAGCCCTATGGGACGCGACTCTTCCGGGAGCGTTTCATGTTGTCGGCTGTGGAGCGGTTGCCAAAGAGGCTTTAGTAGCCAAGGTTCCTATCAAAGGCGTTGATGATTTCAAAGGCGTCAAGGTTCGTTCACCTGGTGGACTTGCAGCAACGGTGTTCAAGGCCGCAGGTGCCGCACCGGTATCAATGTCGCTCAGCGATGTATTCACCTCGCTGGAAAAAGGTGTTATCGATGCTGCTGATGCGTCAGCATATATCAACAATACCACGAGCGGATTCCATCAAATCGCGAAGTACCCGATCTATCCGGGTATCCACTCCATGGCGGTCCGTCAGTTTACGATCAACCAAGGCATCTGGGATAAGCTGACCGACGACCAGAAACTTGCCCTCGAGACCTGGTTCTACGCTTGCTACGATGATGTGCGCCGCATACTTGACCTGCAGGATAAAGAGCAGGTTTCAAAAGACAAGGCTGGTGGTGATATCACCGTCGTTGACTGGCCGCAGGAAGAGCGTGACAAATTCCGTAAGCTAGCTTCTGAGGCCTGGGAGGAAACTGCGGGCAAATCTCCAGAGGCCCGTGCCGCACTTGATGCGCATTACATGTACATGAAGACGATCGGTCTTCTGGAATAAGTCTCATCAAGTATGAATGCAATCGGCCGGCGGGCAACAGCTCACCGGCCGATTGCATATGGAGTGAGGGAATAATCATGGACCGTTTCGTTGAAGGCGTCGGCAAGCTGAGCGTTTTTCTAGGCAAAGTCTGCGGGATCTTTTACCTCTCAGCAATTGGGCTTTCCGTTTTTGAAGTCATCATGCGCTATGCCTTTAATGCTCCCACTTCCTGGACATCTGAAACGATCATGATGCTTGTCGCCACGGCGTGGCTTCTGTGCGTGGGTGCGGTAACCCAGCAGCGACGGCATATTACCGTGACGACAATGGAGCTTTTGCTCGGCGAAAAGCTCTGGAACCGGCTCTCCAAGGTTGCAATCTCGATTTCTATGGTTGGTGTAACGGGGCTGATCATTATGCTCTGGGGTCCAATGGTCAAGGTTCTGAAAAACCCCCAGACTACCGGCAGCGCATTCGATCCCCCCTCTCCCACCTACATCAAAACAATGCTTGTCGTGGCAGCTTGTTTATATCTTCTGCAGCTCTTAGCCAACTTGCTCACACCATCAAAGAAGTTGAAGAAACCTACTGCAATTGGGTCCGATTAATGGGCATCGAATACATTACGGTTGCGATAGTCGTATCGCTCTTTTGTTTGATGGCCATCGGCGTCCCGCTTGGTGCTTCGACTCTTTTGATCTCGGTCACCACCGCATTTATTGCCTTCGGCGACAATGGGTTCATTCTAGTGAGTTCGGCGGTTGGCAAGGTGATGGACAAGTATGCGCTCATGGCCGTTCCGTTTTTCGTCTTTATGGCGAACGTGATGGAGCGATCCGGTGTCGCCAAAGAACTATTCAATTCAATGGCAATCCTGGGCGGTCAGTTGCGTGGCGGGGTTGCCGTACAGACAGTTGCTGTCTCCGTCATATTGGCGGCTATGTCCGGGGTTGTTGGCGGCGAAGTTGTGCTTCTCGGAGTGATTGCACTGCCACAACTTTTTCGGCTTAAATATGATCGAAAGCTTGCCATTGGTGTATTGACTTCTTCCGGGGCGCTTGCGACCCTGATTCCGCCAAGCATCGTATTAATTGTATATGGTGCTGAGGCGAATGTTTCTATCAAGGATCTTTTTACCGCCGGGGTAATGCCCGGAATTCTCCTGGCATCTCTCTATGTCACCTATGTCCTCATTCGGGTTCGGATCAACCCGGATTTAGGACCGGTCTACGACGCGCCGGAAGCAAAATTGCCCTTTCTTCAAAGGGTCGCTCACCTGAAGGGCTTGATTCTTCCATTTCTTCTGATTTTTGGCGTGTTGGGCTCGATCTATGGGGGAATAGCCACTGTTACAGAATCTGCTGCCATTGGAGCGATTGGCTCACTAATAGTTGCTGCTGCCCGACGAGAATTGACGATTAAGGGGGTCCGTGAAGCACTCTGGGCAACGATGCTTACCGCAGGGGCTCTATTATGGCTAATCATTGGAGCCGTCAGCCTTGTCGGGATTTATAACATCCTCGGAGGCACGCGATTCCTGGCAGGCCTCCTGACGGCGATCGAGCTCCCACCGATCGGTATTATCATTATCATGATGCTGATCATCTTCTTCCTGGGAACGTTTCTGGAGTGGATTGCAATCGTCTTCATCACGGTTCCCGTTTTCACTCCTGTCGTGGCCCAGCTCGGTTACGATCCCGTGTGGTTCGGCATTCTATTTGCGATGAACATCCAGATATACATGCTTTCACCGCCCTTCGGACCTGCCTGTTTCTACCTTAAGTCTGTCGCTCCAAAGGACGTAACCTTACAGGAAATATTTATTTCTATTTTGCCGTTCATTGGTCTGCAAATCATCGGCCTGGCACTGGTCATGGCCTTTCCGCAAATCGCACTCTGGTTGCCGGGTCTTGGAGGTTAGAGAGTAAGATGGAAAAGAGAGATGACGAATATGAAGTTTACGATTTCGGCTGGTGGCCAGAGATTGTCGGAGCCATCGGTGTAATCCTGCTGATCTGGTACCTAATTACGTTCGCTCGAGGGTCCTTGTGATCTTTAATCTTGTAGCACCTTAGAACTGTTTATTTACTATATCGGCTGCACAAATAGGTCGAAAGTCTTGTGGCACCTATTGATACTGCATGAGTGTAAACGTCTAGATTATATGAGAGGGTTTTTGAAATGCGTGAATACAATATTGCTTTAATTCCTGCTGATGGTATTGGCCCTGAAGTTATCGAGGCCGGTCAAGCTGTGCTCGATGCAGTCGAAACGCACGTTGGTGATCTAAAATTTCGCTTTAAGTCATTCGACTGGAGTTCTGAACGATACAAAACGCATGGAGAGTTGATGCCTGCAGATGGGCTTGAGCAGTTACGAGAATTTGATGCAATTTATTTTGGTGCAGTAGGCGCACCGGACGTACCTGATCATATCACGCTCTGGGGCCTTAGATTACCGATTTGTCAAGGCTTTGATCAGTATGCCAACGTTCGACCGACAAAAATCTTTCCCGGCATTACTTCACCTTTGCATAATGCCGGCGTAGGCGATCTAGACTGGGTGATTGTGCGTGAGAATTCTGAAGGTGAGTATTCGGGCAATGGTGGACGTACGCATCGCGGTCTTCCAGAAGAGGTAGGAACCGAAGTTTCGGTTTTTACTCGAACTGGTATTACCCGTATTATGCGCTTTGCATTCAAGTTAGCGCAATCACGTCCTAGAAAACTCCTGACTGTCGTGACAAAATCTAACGCACAGCGCTTCGGAATGGTTATGTGGGACGAACTGGCAGCAGAGGTTTCCGAAGAGTTTCCCGATGTAACCTGGGATAAGATGCTGGTCGACGCGATGACCGTGCGCATGGTTAAGGACCCTCAAAGTCTTGACACTATAGTTGCGACCAACCTGCATGGGGATATTTTGTCAGATCTAGCGGGTGCACTTGCGGGCAGCCTTGGAGTCGCGCCTACAGGGAACATAAATCCCGAGGGCCGATTCCCATCCATGTTTGAGCCGATCCACGGTTCTGCTTTTGACATTACCGGCAAGGGAATCGCAAATCCAGTTGCTACATTCTGGACCGGTGCGCAGATGATTGAACACCTCGGCGAGCACGAGGCGGCCAAAAGGATTTTAACGGCGGTAGAGTATGTCTGCGATGCCGGTATCATGACCCCGGATGTTGGTGGCAAGGCTACGACAAAAGAGGTTACGGACGCTGTCATTGACGCGATTCGCAGTTCCAGCGACTGAGATAACAGCAAAGAGGACTGACAGTTCCGCACGAATTGCTCTGGAGGAACTATTCAGAGCTCCTGTGTAAAGCGCTGTTCCTCGCCCCACTGTTTCGAGGCATATTCCCGGAAAGCTAACCTTCGCCCCTTAAACCGGTCCGCGCTTGTGTAATGCAAAAAGACCAATTTTGATAAAGAGAATAAAGGTATGCGCAGAAGGGGTGCGAAGGAAACCTCAAACAGAAGTGCCGCATCACTATTTGACCTTAATAGAATAGGGTTATCAATAGTTGCACACCAGCCCCACTTCCACCTTTATCGGAACATGTTGCAATTATTGATAACCCTATTCTATTTATGTCTGATAGCCCTCAGGCTCCAATTCTTCTCATTATCTGACCTTGCCAGCGGAACCCTCTCGTGAGGTGCATTTCCCCCTAATCGCATTTGCTCATTTTTTCACGATGGAAAAATTGTTGACAATATTGTCAACAATGGTAAGTTGCTTCCACCCCACCCATGAGATAGGCGGATATCTCTGGAAAATTTCTCGGGCGAGCATTCGGTCGCCTCGTAAACCTGACAACCAACTAAGTAAGGAGGAGAAATCAATGAAAACTATAACCGGCTGGCTGGTAACTCTGTTTTTGTCACTTGTCCTCATCTATCCGGTATTGGCAGCCCCCAAATACCCTGATGTTGAAGTGCCTGGAACAATTCGTGTAATTGTTGCCTATAATGCGGGCGGATCGAGCGATGCCCTCGCTCGTGTCACGCTTCCCACATGGGAAAAGGCTATCGAAGACTTGACCGGTAAATCTACTAGCGCCATCGTCGTAAATCTGCCGGGTGCCGGCGGTGAGGTGGGCTGGACCAGCTTGTCCCATGCCCAGGCCGACGGATCCACAATTGGTATTATCAACCTGCCTGCGGTGCCAATAGTTCAGGCTGCTCGTGATGCTGGATATGAACCATGGTTGGAAAAATTTACCGCTCTGGGCGTAAATGTTATAGACCCCAACGTAATCCGGTTGGGTAGCCGCTCCAAATACAACACCTTGGCAGAGGCAATTGATGCGGCCAAACAGAATCCTGGATCTGTTACGGTCGGAGCTGACGGCCCTCTGTCAGATGATCACGTCGCGATGTATGCCATTGAAAAGGCCACAGGGGCAAAATTCACCTTCATTCCCTACTCTGGAGGTTCGCCTGCAAATCGTTCGTTCATGTCCGGAGAGGTCGATATTGGTATCGGAAATGTTTTTGACCATGTCAAGACCAAAACCAGTGCCAAAGAGGCCGCTGTTCTTTTAAACGATCGCTATCCTCTTATTGAAGATGTCCCGACGGTCAAGGAATTGCTCGGTATTGAGATTGGCGAATTTGGCTCTACCCGTGGTTTTGCTGCCCCTACTGGTACTCCTGAACCTCTAGTGCAGGTGTACCGAGAAGCGTTTGCCGCCACTTTCAATGACGAAGATTTCCAGAGCGAGGCTAAGAAACGCAATATTACGATCGTCAAGCCCCGCGTAGGAGATGAGTTTACCAAATTAATGGAAGAAAACGAGCGGATTACCCAGGATCTACTGCAGTTATTCATTGACGGGGGCTTTATAAAATAACATTAGTGGCAGGCTGAAGCCTATTCGGCGCCAGCCTGCCTCCCCAAATATCGATCAGATTCTGCATTCGAATAAGACTGATGAACAAACAGAGAAAACAACAAGTAGTTGACTTAATTGTTGCTGTGCTTCTTGTGCTGGTGGCATTAGCTGGTCTACTTCAGATTCTCGATTTTCCTGAGCGAGCCAGGATGTGGCCGATGTTTGTGATAGTCGCCTTGCTCATATTCGTCGGCCTGCATCTCTTTAACGTCCTTAGAACCCTTTTCCAAGCTAGTGTGAATGAATCACAACAGCCAGATACTTAGAGTACGCGGAGAATGATATGCGTATTGCGATAAATATCATTTTGCTGGTCTGCTGTATCATCGCCATTTCGTATCTCGGGCTGTTCAGCACTGTTGGCATCTACCTTGCTGTGCACATGTATTTCTTGGGTATCAGGCCAATCCCTTTAGTTGGTCTGGTGGCTTTTTGCTCTATTCTTGTCATGTACTGTTTTTTTGGTCTTTTGCTTGGCGTTAGGCTTTCGGGAACATTACTCGTCTAGCTGGCCGCCGTAGTGAGCAGACAACTATCTAAACACCGAATGGTGGATGAACATGCTTGAGCAGATTATCGAGGGAGCACTGGTCGCTTTTGAACTGCGACATATTCTCCTAGCCTTCGCCGGCTCAGTGCTCGGCACGCTACTGGGAGCGCTTCCAGGTGTTTCAGCTACTCTTGGAATCGCCCTACTGGTACCCTTAACCTTCGCCATGAGCCCGGTCGCTGCCCTGATATTTCTCGGAGCTGTCTATTGCGGGGCAATCTATGGCGGATCGATTTCGGGTATCCTGTTGAATGTGCCGGGTACTCCCGCTGCCGTTGCAACTATGTTGGATGGCTACCAGATGGCAAAGCAGGGAAAGGGCGGTACGGCTCTGGGAATTGACATTATATCATCATTTGTTGGGGGGCAAATTAGTGTTATTGTGCTCCTTTTTGGAGCCCCAATTGTAGCAATCTTTGCTTTAGAAATCCGCTCTGCCGAGTTTTTCTGGATCGTAATTTTTGCGATGAGCACAGTTGGAGCCATTGGCAGCACTTCGCCCCTCAAAGGGATCATTGCCGCCACTCTGGGGCTGGCCATCGGTGTGATTGGATCCCATCCGATGACTGGAGCCCTGCGCTTCACTTTCAATCAACCCGCACTTTATGAAGGAGTGCCCGTAGTAACTGCGCTGGTAGGATTGTTTTCTATCTCCCAAGTCCTCATACTGGCCGAAGGTAAAGGTATGGAGTCACAGATGAATGTTCCGAGCGTCGGCTCGCTTTGGCCCGGTCGCCGGCTCCTGTGGCAGCTCAAGAATACTATCCTGCGCTCGTCGCTTATCGGCACGATAGTCGGTTTGATTCCGGGTGCTGGAGCAGATATTGCCGCCTTTATCGGACGAAACGAAGCCCGTCGTTATTCAAAGACTCCTGAATTATTCGGTAAGGGAGCACCCGAAGGAGTTGCAGCTGCCGAAGCAGCAAATAACGCAGTTGTCGGGGGAAGCCTGATACCGATGCTGACTCTTGGAATTCCCGGCAATGCGGTGACAGCTGCATTACTTGGCGGACTGCTTATCCACGGTTTGATTCCTGGCCCCATGCTTTTCCAGGAAGCCCCGGATGTTTTATACCCTTTCATTTTTAGTTTATTCCTGGCTAATCTGTTCTTTGCAGTAACAGCTTTCTTCGGGCTCAAGTATGTCGCCAAGGTAGTTTTAGTACCTCAAGGCATCGTGGCACCCGTGGTTGCCGGCCTGGCCATTATCGGTGCCTATTCATTCCGAAATATGGGGTTTGATATCTGGATTATGTTTGGTATGGGTATGCTCGGATATGTCCTAAGGAAAGCCGACTACCCGCTCGCACCGATCATTCTTGGAATAATTCTTGGCCCGTTGGCCGAAGAGAATCTCGATCGAGTCATGACTTTGGCGAAGGCGGCCAACTTAAGCCTCATGGGCTATTTTCTTCAGCGTTGGCTGACGATCACCCTAATGTCACTTACCATTTTCACTTTGGTTTACTCGCTAATAAGGGGCAGTAGAAAACCCCAGAGCGCAACGGTCCAGCTACCTGCCGAAGAGGACTGAACTCCATGATGCGGGAAGCGAAGCGTATGAACAACGTTCAGGAGATCGTCAGGAACCTTGAGGTGGATATCGTTCTCGGACATCTCTACCCTCGGGAGCGACTGGTCGAGGAAAAACTCGCCAAACGATTCAAAACAACCCGCCATGTCGTGCGCCAGGCCCTCCTGGAATTAGAGATCGCCGGTCTTATCCTGCGGGAGGCGAACAAGGGTGCGACGGTTCGTGAATACAGTCCTGATAAGGTTAATCAACTCTACCAGATGCGCGAACTTGTAGAGGGGCAGGCAGCCCTAATGATTCCTTTACCTGTGGCAGAAAATAGGCTGTCGCAGTTGAAACAAATCTGCGATGACCATGCGGCTGGAATTGAAAATTCCGACATGCTGAAGATAGTGGCGGCCAACAAGCAGTTTCACCAGGTCATGTATCGGTTGTGCGGAAATGATTTTCTTGCTGATACGATCGATGAAATGGCCAAAAAGTCAAACCTCGTCCGCTTTACTTCATCCACCGACCAGGCCTTACTCAAGCAGGCACGGAGTGAGCACTACCTCATTCTGAAAGCACTCGGGAAAGATGATAACAAAAAGTTAGCCGACATCTGCATAAAACATATTCAACCCTCACGCCTTATGTATCTGAAACGGCATGGGCATATGATTTGATCTTAATTCATTCTTCAACGGAGCAGCGAGCACATGAGATATCCTGACTTGATGAGCGGAGTTCTATCACCGGTAATTACACCGTTTAAGGATAATCTCGAACCGGATAGTGAAAAATTGGTGAGCCACTGTCGCTGGCTGCTCGACAACGATGTCGGCCTGGCGGTTTTCGGTACAAATTCTGAAGGGAACTCTCTGGCGACGGAAGAAAAAATCGAGCTCCTGGAAAAATTGGTCGAGGCAGGTTTACCAGCAGATCGTATGATGCCAGGGACCGGTTGCTGTGCCTTAACGGACACGCTTGCATTGACAAGAAAGGCCGTGGAACTTGGCTGTGGAGGGGTTTTGATGCTTCCTCCGTTTTACTACAAAAATGTGAGCGATGATGGATTATATCGTTCCTTCGCCGAAATTATTGAACGGATCGGCGATGACCAGTTGCGGGTCTACCTCTACCATATCCCTCCCGTAGCTCAAGTCCCTGTAACCTTGCCTGTCATCGAGCGGTTACTCAAAGATTATCCCGGAACGGTTGTCGGCATTAAAGACAGTTCCGGTGACTGGCAAAACACGAAGACAATGCTGGATCTATTTAAAGGCGAAAAGTTTCATGTGTTTCCGGGATCAGAGACATTTATGTTAAAAGGTCTACGCCACGGTGGAGCTGGTTGTATAAGCGCTACGGCAAATGTAAACCCAAAGGCGATCGCCCATTTGGCTTCCACCTGGGAACAGGATAGTGCTGATGAGCAACAGGCCAGCCTAGACCAGGTGCGCTCGGTTTTCCAAGGCTATGTTATGATTCCAGCCATGAAGGCAGCCGTGGCACACTATTCTAAATCAGTGAGCTGGCGCAATGTTCGTCCCCCTCTCGACCCATTTGACGACGGCCAGACTCGAGCATTAATTAATTCCCTCGAAGCTATCGGCTTCACAATGAGCGGATTGGAGAAATAAGATGAGCGAACAATTCGAGAAATCAGTCACCGGCTCTGTGATCAGGCTGCATCCGGATGACAACGTGGTCATTGCGGTCCATGAAATCGCTGCCGAAGAACCAGTTCCCAGCGAGAGCATCACGAGCCTGCATCACATACCGGCAGGCCATAAAATCGTTACTGTTCCGATAGCTCAGGGAGAACCAATTAGAAAATACAATACGGTAATCGGATTCGCAGGGGTTGATATCAGGCCTGGCAGTCTGGTTCATACTCACAATATCGTATTTCGCGACATAGACCGTGACTTTGCATTTGCCAGCGAATACGAACCTACTGATTTACTGCCCGAGGCTGAGCGGGCCACATTCCAGGGAATTGTTCGCAAGGATGGCCGGGTTGCAACCCGTAATTTTATCGGCGTTTGTTCAACTGTAAACTGTTCAGCAACCGTAGTGCGCAAAATAGCCGAATGGTTCACGAGCGATCGGTTACAAGACTACCCCAACGTAGACGGAGTAGTTGCTTTAAGTCATCCTCTTGGATGCGGATGCGCGACTACTGGCGAGGCGATGGAACAGGTTCGCAGGACCATTGCCGGTTATATTACTCACGTCAACTTCGCAGGTGTTCTGTTGGTTGGACTTGGCTGTGAGCGCAATCAAATTGACGATCTGATGGCAATTCATGACTTTGAAATCGGCCCAGGACTGAAAACTTTTGTAATGCAGGAGGTTGGCGGTACACGAAAAACCGTTGAGGCTGGTGTGGCAGCAGTAAATGAGATGCTTCCCGAGGCTAATTTGATAACCCGTGAGAGTGTTGATGCCAGTCATCTTACCGTGGGGCTTCAGTGCGGCGGGTCAGACGGTTTTTCCTCCATCACCGCAAACCCAGCCCTGGGTAGAGCGGTCGATATCCTCGCTCGACATGGAGGAACTGCCATATTATCAGAAACCACAGAGGTCTACGGAGCTGAACACACGCTGACCCGAAGGGCGGTTTCCACTGAGGTAGGTCAAAAACTCATCGATAGGATTCGCTGGTGGAAAGATTTCTATGCGGTTGGACATGATGTTCAGATAAACGGGGTTGTTAACCCAGGAAACCAGGCGGGTGGTTTAGCAAATATTCTCGAAAAATCTTTAGGTTCGTCAATGAAAGGTGGCACTGGGCCTCTAATGGAAGTCTATAAATATGCAGAAAAAGTCAATCAGAGCGGCTTGGTTTTTATGGACTCCCCTGGCTATGATCCACCTTCGGTAACTGGCCAGATCGCCAGCGGTGCCAATCTTATTGCATTTACAACAGGGAGAGGGTCGATGTTTGGCTCAAAACCTGCTCCTACCATAAAACTTGCTAGCAATTCGCCAATGTTCAATCGGTTAGAAGAAGATATGGATATCAATTGCGGGGAAATGCTGGATGGCACCAAAACACTTGATGAGATGGGTCAGTTTATATTTTCTTCAATGTTGGAAACCGCATCAGGAAAGAAAAGCAAAAGCGAACTGCTGGGACTTGGCGATAACGAGTTTGTCATCTGGGACATTGGCATTATGGCTTAATTATGCGAAGCAGACAGCCTAATAGGCTAAGAGAAATCATCCGCCAGGGCGACATCGCTTTGGGATCCTGTCTGTATAGCTTTTCGCCTGCACTCATTGAACTTGCAGGGTTCTGCGGATTGGATTTCTGCCGAATCGACAACGAGCATGCCTGGCGCCAGGATCAGAGTACCGAGGATGTGCTCCGGGGAGGATTGCTTGGTGGACTCGTTCCACTTCTCAGAGTTGACCGCGATAACCCATATCTGATCCGTAAAGCTCTTGAGGCTGGAGCAGGAGGTGTGATCATCCCCCATGCTAAGGGAAAAGCAGATGTGCAACGTATGGTCGAAGCAGCAAAGTTTCACCCACTTGGTAAACGTGGATACGGTGGCCTCTGCCTCTCCGGTAAATGGGGGGTAGATGCGGGTGAGGAGTGGATGGATTGGAGTAACCGTGAGCAATTAGTCATCCCAATGGTGGAGGATGTAGGAGCCCTGGAAGAGATTGATGAGATCATGGCAACAAATGGAGTGGATGGAATTTTCTTTGGGCCGGCCGATTTTTCGATATCTGCTGGAGTTCCTCTGAAGATCTGGCATGAAAAAGTTGTCGGAGCAGTTAAAACGATTGTAGAAACGGCAGATAAATACGGAAAGTTTGTAATATACCCGATCGGCTTTCCACAATGGGAGCAAGTGGAACGGGTTAAAGAGCTAGGGGTTCACGCGGTAGAATTGGGTCATGATGTCTCGATTTTAAAAAGTGTCTGGCAGAAATCCATAGGATCGTTCAGATCATCACACTAGCCTACCCTAATCATTTCCCTGCCGGTCAAGTTACGTCCATGAAAAAGTTCAGCTACGATAGCTTAAAAAAATTCACGACCCAAGTGTTCTTAGAGATGGGGTGCCATCTGGAAGCGGCGGAACAAGCTACGGATGTACTGCTAGCAGCTGATTTGCGAGGTATCGATTCACACGGGTTAGCCAGGCTGAGTTCCTATATCAGGCTTTGGGAGAATGATCGAATCAATCCAACACCCGAGATATTGGTTGCCCATGAAACACCAAGCACAGCTTTGCTTGATGGAGATCGGGGGCTTGGTCTAGTGGTCGGTCCTGCTGCGATGCGAATTGCAATCGAAAAAGCGGCGGCAGTAGGTACTGGATGGGTCGCTGTGAAAAACTCCAACCATTACGGTATTGCTGGGTATCATGCGATGCTGCCGCTTGAGCATGACATGATCGGCTTGAGCATGTCAAACGCAAGCCCGCTGGTCGTTCCCACTTTTTCAAAGGAGCGGCTGCTGGGTACCAATCCAATCGCCGTGGCCTTTCCTGCTGAAGAGGAAGCTGATTTCGTGGCTGACTTTGCTACGACCACGGCAGCGTATGGCAAATTGGAACTTCTGCAACGTTCCAACGCAAAGGTACCATCCGGCTGGCTCCAGGATGCAAATGGTAATGCAAGCCACGACCCGCACGCTATTTCCGACGGTGGCGGTCTGCTTCCCCTTGGTAGCGACCGGGAGCATGGGAGTCATAAGGGTTATTGTCTTGGCGCTATGGTCGATATCTTTTCGGCGGTCTTGTCTGGTGCCAATTACGGACCTTGGGTTCCGCCTTATGTAACATTTCTTGAAAAGAAAAATGAATTGGTAGGCGATGGTATAGGCCATTTTTTCGGTGCTCTGAGAATCGATGCATTTCGGCCCGCAGATGAATTCAAATCCCATCTCGATAAGTGGATTCGCCGCTTCAGAAATGCCAAACCGATAACAGGCCAAGACAGTGTCTTAATTCCTGGAGACCCTGAACGGGAGACCGAAAAGCAGCGTCGCACTGATGGAATTCCACTCTTCGATTCAGTGGTCTCGGACCTTAATTCCATTGCAGAAAAATTTGATAAAAAATTTCCAACCTAACAAAGTGGTTCCGCTGGCAAGGTCAGATATTACGAAAAATTGGAG
>JABDQA010000167.1 GCA_013042475.1 Desulfofustis sp. | reverse complement strand
GCTGTTTTTGGTTTTTCAATGTTTGGTGATGAAACCTATTATGAACTCAGAGAACTTACCGGTACGGGATTGAAATACCCATCCTTTGCAGAAGTGCGGGATCAGGTTGCCGACAATTTCAAAATCGTGCATGCTGATATTGAACGGGATCATCTCTACTTCGATCATCCCCGCGAGGTCCTCGGCCATATTCGTGCCACCGGGGTGGGCGGGGTAGGGGGCTTCAACTGGACTCCAAGACGGTATGAGCGGTTTGTCGAGGATTATCAAAACAAGTTTGCAACCGAGCAGGGGCTTATGTTGAGTTATGTATCGTATCTCATTATTGCTCAGAAAAGGGGTTGAGAAGAGTGGCTGAATTACCCAAAGTGATTGTCGTGTCGGGTATCGACACTGGTATTGGCAAAACCGTGGCAACCGGTTTAATGGCCCGTTGGTTCAAGGACAACGGGATCAGTGCGATCACCATGAAAATGGCCCAGACCGGCTGCAACGACTTGAGCGAGGATATCATCGAACACCGCAAGCTCGCCGGTCAGGAACTCGTCGAGGAGGACGCCATGGGCATCACCTGCCCCTATGTCTTTCCTGTGCCCTGTTCACCCCATCTGGCGGCCCGTCTAGAGGGCAGAACGATCGACACCGAGGTAATTTCCGGAGCGGCGGAACAGCTCGCAAAAGAATACGGCACCGTGCTTATGGAGGGTGTGGGGGGACTGTTCGTGCCTTTGAACGATAACAGCCTGGTGATCGATTTATGCGGCGAGAAAAAGTGGCCGGTAATTATGGTGAGCAGCCCTCGGCTCGGCTCGATTAATCATACACTGGCGGCGCTGGAGGCCTTGGACAGGCGCAACATCTCTCTGGGGGGCCTGGTATATAATCTTGACGGCAGCAGGAATACCGATCCGAGAATCGTCGATGATTCGCGCAGGCTCTTCTCGGAGCGGCTCGCCGATTTCGGCTGTGACGGAAGAATTTGCGATCTTCCCGAGGTTTCCTGTACGGAGTCCTATTGCGTCGACTTTTCAATTCTATTTAACTGATTCTGTGGATAGATAAAATAATGGCCAGCACTAAAAACAAGCGTGTCTGCCTCAGCTGCAAGCATTACAGACCGACGGATGAAACGGTCGGCAGATGCCGACTGAAGAGAGGTGAAATCGACCCATCGGCCTACCCGGTGATGAACCACGAAGAGTGTTGCGATTCATGGCAGGATGTGGGACAGAAATACCATATCCGGGTTGGCTGGATTCGGGGTCTGGTGAGCAAAGCCAGGAATGACTCAGACAAATGACCACGAGGTCGACTGAGTCCTGGCGATGCAAAGCCCTTGAGCGAGTGACCGGGTGAAGATTCTCAGCGTCTCAGATATCGTTGTGTCCGACCTGGTCGGCACCACCAGCCCAATCGAAGCCGATTCCATCGATCTGATACTCGGCTGCGGCGATCTGCCTCCTGAATATCTGGCCAGGCTCAGGGCCAAGTACGATGTGCCGCTCAATTATATCTTGGGAAATCACGATATTCGGCACCAACTTGTGCCACAGGGCTGCCTCAACATCACCGGCAGGATCGTCCATCATGGATCTTTTTCATTTCTCGGGTTTTCCGGGTCTCGCTGGTACAATGGCAACCCCAACCAGTTCAGGGAGCGTGAGATGCGGGCCCAGATCCGCAAGCTCTGGTTTCCATTGTGGCGGCTGAAGCGACTCGATGTGCTGGTGACCCATGCCCCCCCGCGCCATGTCCACGATGCCGAGGACAGATGTCACCGGGGCTTTTCCTGTTATCGTGAATTTATCAGGAGACATAAGCCGCGATTTATGATTCACGGACATATACACCGATTTTTCAAGACACCGGCAGAGCGGCTGAGTGTGGTAAATGGAACCAAGGTGATGAACAGTTATGGCTACCACGTCTTCGAAATCTAAGTTGGCTCGGTTCTGGCACCGGGTATTGGGAATAGGCGACCAGCAGAGCCAGGGTGAAACCGCCAGTAATTTCGAAAAAGTGCGGACCGATGAACAGGCCTTTGAGTCAGTAGATCGGGGAACACTGTTTGTACCAATCAACAAAATCGTCGGCAGTGTTGGTCGTTACCACGACTTCGATGCCCATTTTCGTCCCAAAGGCTACGATAGTGATGAACGGCTCAACGGCATCATTAAAAAGATGGGGGAAGGCAAGCAGATGCCGCCTATTTCTCTGTATCAGATTAAGGATCATTACTATATCCTTGACGGCCATCATCGCTATGCCGCAGCCAGGGAACTCGGACATCAGGAAATACGCTCCTGTATTCTCGAACTGCTCCCTTCAAAAGACACCATCGAAAATCGTCTCTACCGTGAGCGTACCGAGTTCCGGGATCGCTACCACCTCTCCGCGTCCATTGAACTCACCGAGATGGGACAATTCCCGATACTCGAGGAACAGATCGAAGCGCACCGTCAGTTTCTCGAGCAGGAACGGAACAGATCAGTCAGTGCGGCGGACGCAGCCGCCGACTGGTATAAAACGATTTATCTTCCGCTTCGCACCCTGATCGTGTCGAGTAATCTCAGCAGATCTTTCAGGTCAAGAACCGCGGATGATCTCTACCTTTATATTTCCCTGCATCAATGGAAAATGGATAAAAACCGCACCTACGGAAAAGGAATTGATAAACTGATCCCTAAGAACATGGAGGAATTCAGAAACAAAATGGCTCAGCACACTGATCAGAACTACCCGGAGATGCGCAGGGAGATAAATGTCTTTGTCTTGATGAACGTCGAAGGCCGCCACGAGAATAAAATCATGGATAAACTCTATGCCCTGGAAGAGGTCCGCGAGGTGCATTCTGTGCATGGGGCCATAGACATTATTTTCCGTGTAAAACTGATGCGGGATCTGCTGTCTTCTGATGCCGAATTGATTTCACAGTTTATGCAGAGCACCATTCGTCAGTGGCAGGGGGTGGTGAGTACCCAGACCCTGCTGCCGGGTGTCTCACGAGTTAAAGATCTGTAGAAAAGTATTCAGGGTCGGCTGAAACAAAAACGGCCGCAGCCTTTACATTGCCAAGGCTGCGGCCAAAGACTAATCGTCGCTTAATCTCAGTTTAACCGGCCCGCAGGCTGCCCGCCAGTTTATGATCGCCAAGTGCCCTCTGGGCACTTTCAGCCACACTATATTTGAGTTTTTCAAAATCTTCGGCTTCTTCGGCTTTCTTGAACAGGTTTCTGGCTCGATCCTCGTCGCCGAATCGGCGCATGACGCTTTCGGCAAGTGCGGCCAGATCTTTGGCACCGCTCAATTTGTTTTCTGCTTGGGCGTAAAGTTTTTCAAGTATTGACTGACTGCCGCCCTGCTGTTCCACATAGGTGAACACGTGTTCAAACTGATAGCCGCGTGAACAGAGATCAGCCGCTTTGGCGTAAATCTCAGCGGCCAGATTTTGATCACCCAGGCTGGTGGCAGCTTTGCCTGCTATGGTCAACAAACCGAAGCGATCGTCGCATGCGGCCTGCGCGTCCTGCAATAGCTTCCTGGACCAGTCGTCGTCACCGAGCACCTCTTTTACAGTTGTCGCCAGCTTGGTGAGATCAGCCACGGAGCTGAACTGCTCGGCCATCTTCTCCAGGTACTGCGTGGCCTTTGCCTCATCTTTGAGATTTTTCATGGCGGCTGCGGCAACATTTTTTTTGTCACTGAATTTTTCAGCTGCCTCGAATTGTTCTGCATAGATGCGTCCTGCCCATTCCTTGTCGTCAAGATCCGCTGAGATAAGGTCGGCCAGTTTCATCCTGTCGTCAAAATAGGCAGCCTGTTTCTCGGCGTTGACAAACAATTTACGCACATAGGGCTGGTCACCGGTGGCCTGCGCCACCTCGTGGCCCAGATTCCACAGTGCCGCGACTTCCTCTGCCTCCTGCTCGCGCTTGATATAGCCATCGTAGAGGTCGGCAAACTGTTCCCTTTTCTCTTTCTGCAGGGCAATGTCGTCCTTCCACTTTTGATCATCGGCATATTTGAGTACCGCGTCAGCGACCGATTGAAATTCGGCGTTGGTTTTTACCGCGTTTTCTGCTCGCCTCAGTACGTCGATTGCACTCCCCTTGTCTTCCAGTTCGTCAGCAAGTTTCTCGACGATCTTGACCAACTGCGGAGCTTCCGGGTCGGTGGCGGCCGCTTTCTGCAGCACTTGTCCGGCGAATTCCTTGTTGCCGGTATCTTTGATCACCGCATCACCAAGTTTCATGAACTCCTTGAACCCACTAAAATTTTCACCGGCCTTTTGATAGGTGGTCAGGACGAGGTCCTGGTCATCAAGAGATTCTTTGATCATGGCACCTAATTTGACCAGGTCATCGCCGCTGTCGAGCATGCTGATGGCTTTGTTAAAAAGCTTGGCCCCGTAAACTTTGTCGCCAAGTGCGGCGACCGCTTCCTTGGCCAGACCGCCCATGTCGATACCGGTCTTGATCTGTTCTTCGGCACTCTGATACATGGTCGAACCAAGATCGCTGTCCGGGAACAGTTCCCCTGCACTGGCTGCCAGTGAGGCAAAGTCCGCCCCGCTTTTACAGGAGCCGGTAGCCTGAACCAGGACCTCCTTGGCTTGATCAGGATCATCGAAATCGTTGATCAATCCTTTCGCCAGTTCAATGAAATCAGCCGGAGACTGGCATTGCTCCTTGGCCTTGCCGCTCACTTCCCGAGCAAGATCCTTGTCACCCAGGGCATCGTTTATTTTCTTTGAGAGACCAAGAAACTCAGCAGCTTTTGTCGCTTTCTCGGTGGCGGCTCCAAACATCTCCCGGGCGCCTTCGGTATCACCACCCTCGGCCGCGGCTACGGCAAGATCGGTCATCTCGCCGGCATCCCGGCATGCAGATTTAGCCTGATCGAAGTATTCGGCAGCTTTTTCCGTATCGCCGAGTATCACTTTGGCACCGGTGGACAGAGCCAGAAAATCCTGGGCGGTCGCTGCCCAATCGGCCCCTTCTTCATAAAGTTCGACGGCCCAATCCTTGTCGTCTAGTTCCTTGAAAGCCTCAAGAGCCACCGCCACGTAATCCGGGGTTTCCTGACAGTCGTCATATTTTTCTTCAAGTTCTTCACGCGTCGCCATGGCAATCTCTCCAGTTTTTATAGTTGTTGATAATTTCAGCTATGCTTCTCTCACTTGAGAATAAGATACTACTCGATTAACAAAAAAGATTTAAGCATGCTCGAAAAAAATGTGTGAGCAATATATCCGAACCACACAATGAGGCTACAAGGCTAAACTCTGCAGCATCTCCGGACGGGTTTTCCAGCGACGATGCATCCAGAACCAGTGATCGGGGTAAAGACGGGTATAATGTTCCAGGCGGGCAGTACATCGCTGGGTGATATCGAGGATGTTTTCTTCGGTCGCTCCGGCCTCGTAATCGATCTCCACAGGCTCGAAAACGACTTTTATGGTTCCATCAGGCTGGCGGATCGCGGCAAAAAATACGATTGAGGCACCGGTCTTGAGGGCGATGACCGCAGGTCCCTTGGCGGTCGAGCATGGCCGACCGAAAAAGTCAACGAAGATGCCTTCCTCATTCTCATCCTGGTCCATGAGCATGCCTACAGCACCGTTTTCCCGCAACAATCTTATCACCGACCTGGTCGAGGCTCCTTTGGGAATCATCACTGCGTCGGTTGCTTCCCGATGCTCATTGATTTTCTTGTCCATATATTGATTAGACAGCTCTGCCACTACTACGCCAAGGCGATAGCCGTACGCGGCTACCGCGCTGCTGGTATATTCCCAGTTGCCGAAATGGCCCCCCACGATGATTACCCCGCGTTTTCTTTTCAGAGCCTGTACAAGAACATCTTCATCAGCAAGTGTGACGATGTCGCGGATATCATCTTTGGACAGCGTCGGAATACAGAGATGCTCAAAAATGTTCATGCCGAAGTTCTGATAGGTACCTCTGGCAATTTTTTTTCTCTCAGACACTGATTTATCAGGAAAAGAAAGCTCCAGATGATCAAGAGTAATGGCTTTGCGCACGGGTATAAAAAAATAAATAAAATCACCAACCGTACGACCCAGCTGCAGCAACGTCGATCTCGACAGTCCGCGGACGAGAAAACCGATGCCCAGGAGCAGTTTGTACTCTATGTAGTGTCGTATCTTTTTCATCTTCTATGGTATGCCAATGCCGAAAGAATCCCTGCCTTGAGCATGGAGGTGCTTCCCGGTAAGATTGTTGCCGCGAACTGATTTTAAATTGAATTCATATTATTTCAAGCCCCTGGGTGTGGACTTTTCTCTCACTCTTGGCCGATCAGTAGGTGGACCTGGCCTCTACATTCTAGCCGATAGAAACCTGTAAAGACTTTGAAGCATTAGCGTGCCAACTGCCGGAAATAGGAAAAAGGAAAAATTCCTCAAACCAGCTTTTTTATCCCGCCGATCCTGGTGTGGTAGAACCGCCAAACGTCATTGCTGAACCAGCTTCTCAATGAGGAGTAAAGCGCATTGATTATCAAATTTTGAAACTGTCAGGCTTCTTCTCGCCTGCTTAGAGCGTTGAGGCGGTATGGACAATCTTCAGAGTCATGTATCTGTCGTTCACAGAGCGCAAGCGGTAGGTGTCGCTGCCCATCTTCATCTCTTTTTTTGCCTCTTTTTTAAGAAACCTTTTTTCATAGGCCTGCTCGGGGTCCATATCAAGCAGATAAAGATCAAGGATAACGGTCTTTTTTTGAACGCCTTTGTATACCAGACAGTTCCTGCCAATCACAAACTTTTCATTTTTAGGTAACACCACCTGATCCGGCCTTCCTATTGACTGTGCGGTTGTGGAACTATACCTCAGGTCTCTTTTGGCCATAGCGGCCTGCTGATTCGAGAGGTAACTGGAGGTGAGATAAAGGGCCCCAAAGACACAGATGATCAGAAAAGTGATCAGCATGGGAGTCGACCAGGTGTTCTTTTCAGTTGGAATCATTGGGTAATCCTCCCTGACTGAGATTCACAACCCAGTATAGTTGGTGGTAATGCCTATGGCCGGTAGCAGCCTGTCGCCATTGCCACTCTCCTGAGAAAAACCGTTCAGCTAGCTGTGTCTATAATTAGCCCTTCGCGTGTAATTTCTGAGATCTCTGATTTAAAAACGGCTTCTTTCTTCAATTATAGAGTTTGAAGAACCGATTTCACACTAAAATATAATCATCGGACATATTAGGAATAGTCTTTAGTTCACATCTTTTTGATGCAACCCAGGTGAGCAATATGTTACTTTGTGTGCCTAGCAATAACTAATCCATATAACACCTACCATTATATTGGAGGCAACATGGAAAAGCTTATTGAACTTTTGGAGAGGGTTATTTCCTATCTTTCCGAATTTTGGGAAATAATATCTCGGTATACTGCTCAAGCCTGGGAGGCAATTTCTCCATTTCTTAAGAGTGTCTGGGAAAAATTTATGTCCGAGTATTGCCAATTCGGGGCCGTCTGTTCGGATGGAAATCTTACCTGGATGGGTGGGGCTGTGCTCGCAGTTGTCGTAGTGTCAATCATCGTACTCATTTTTGCGGTAATATTCCTGGTGCGCAACAGCTAGAAATTCAGCTGTGAAATTGCTTTAATTCCCGTCTAATCATAACTCTGTCAGAGTAATTTCAAAAACATTGGGGTTGTATTAAACCGAAAATAAACGGGAAGAAGGTAATGATTCAGGAATTTATGAAATTACAAATATCTGAGTTGGCAATCTAACGCTGAGTCAGCATAGACTCCTTGAAAAGGGTGCTGAAAAAAGATAGGCTGATTTATGTTGAAGTCTGACAGAGAGGAATTTATTGAAATTTGGGCAGGCTTTAAAAGAGATTGCCTATCACATCAGGGGAACAGGTAAGTTAACAATCCATGATTCGTAAACGGTTTGGAATTTTCTTCAGCCTGCTCATAATCATCCAGGTTGCAGCAGCAGGTTGTACCCGGACGCAACAGGGTGCAGCCATTGGAGGAGCTGCCGGGGGGCTTACCGGTTACATGCTGACCAAGGATGAAGACCAGGGAACCCAGATCGCCGCTGTTGTTGCAGGTGTAGCGGTAGGCGGCTTTATCGGCGGGGCCATCGGTAACTATATGGACAAAGCGGATGAAGAACGCCTGCAAAAGGAACTCAGACAGACCCCGACCGGGGAGGAAAGGCATTGGACCAATCCTCAGACCGGTCACCGCTTCACGATCAAGCCGATCAGTGATGTCCAGACAGACAGTGAAGGCCGGAGATACCGAGAGGCCACCCTTTACGGGCGCAAAAAGGGAAGCGACAAACTCGATGTCGCTACCGAGAACATCTACCTCGACAACCCGTAAGCCCCCTGGGAAAGGTCTGCAGGCAGCCATGACGGAAAAACTGATAAACTATAAAAGTTCACGGACGGGTTGGCTGCCGCTGGCGGGGATACTCTCCTGCCTGTTTCTTCTCGGGCTTGCCGGCTGCGCGGACCTCTCAACGACCGAGGGACAGCTGCGGCATGATACCAACATCCTCCTGGAGCAACAGCTTCGCGACGGGGAAATAGCCTCCTGGACTATCCCCGAAGAACCGGGCACAGAACGCAACCTTGCCGTTTTTCTCACCTGTACCGAGGAGAAGAGACTGTGCCGTTATTACTACACAGTCCTCGTTGTCAACGGCAGGCCGGAAAAAAGGGTTTATGGACGCAGCTGTCGAAACTACCAGAATAACTGGGAAGAGGTTTCTTGGGTTATCAACGATGATCCGGCCATGCACCGGCGCATCCAGCAGCGCTACAACGAGTTGCTCGCCATGGGCAAAGGCGCCCCCTCGGCAGATTACACAGACATGTACCGGTTGCCGGCCCTGCTGTCCAAAAACCTGGGCAGAGCTGAAAGTAAATACAAGCTAACGCTTGGCAGAATGATCGAGAATGCTTCGATGGATAACCGGATCAACCCACTGCTGATCCACGCTGTCGTAAATACCGAGTCAGCCTATAATCCCAGGGCCAGGTCACCTGTGGGAGCTATCGGCCTGATGCAGTTGATGCCTGCCACTGCAGGTGAATTGCGGGTTGATCCCCATATCCCGGAGGAGAACCTTGACGGCGGCACCCGTTACCTGAGGCAGCAGCTAGACCGTCCGGGGATCAAGGGCAGTGTCCCTCTAGCCCTGGCAGCATACAATGCCGGTTACGGCAACGTACGCAAACACGGCTACAAAGTCCCGCCATTCGAGGAAACCAGGAACTACGTAAAAAAGATAATGGCCCTGTACGCGGGACAATAGCGCACTTCCTTTCCCCAGAACTCCCTTCGGACAACAACCGCACCCTAGAACTAAAACGGGAAATCCAGCAGGTGGCAGAGACACGCCATGATGTCACCTGTCATCAGCTTCTGCATTCAATGGCGACCCAGCTCCTAAACGGCGGTAGTGATATCGTTGCCATCCAGGATTTGCTTGGGCATTCGAAGATCGAACTGACCATGCGATTCAGTAAGCTATCCGGCCTGAAGGCCCAGACAGATTATTACCAGGCGATGGAGAAGATCACAGGAATCGGGGAACGGGATCCGACCGCAGACGTGGTGCCCATCAGGAATTAGTTCCTGATAGGTTTGTCAATCTTTTGAATTAGCATTGATCTGAAAAATCCAATCCTTATCTGCCTCTTGTTACCAAGCAGAGGCTTTCATCTAAAGAGACCTGGTTTTGAGTTGTACACACAGGGACACAAGAAAAGAATTTCTAAGACTGCAGGGATGGTTTAGGGATGCCGTCCAAAAGCACCAAAGGCACCAACAGCTGATCGCGGTAAGTGCCTAAAATTATTGGTGACCCCAAGGGGACTCGAACCCCTGTTCCCGGCGTGAGAGGCCGGTGTCCTAGGCCACTAGACGATGGGGCCAGTTTGAGAAAGACATTAATACACCAGAGGGTGGGAGCAGTCAAGTAGTAGATAGCTGTTCCCGGCTCCATTATGAATTATTCAAACCCTTGCCAACGTGTTGATTCTCCCAGAGTTATGCATATCATTTTACCGTATTGTGAAATTGTGGGTGATTTACACTGGAATTCAAATATTTTTTGGTCAGGAGATGGAAAACAACACAAAATTCAATATATGGTACGTACTCGCAGCAGTCTGGGGTGTATTGCTGCTGCAGAATCTCATTTTCGATCAATTCCGCCCGACGATAATCCCTTACAGTGAATTTATCGAGGCCGTGGAAGCGGATAGGGTCATAGAGATCGCCGTCGGCCAGGATCGGATCAGCGGCAAGATGCGCGGTGATTCGGATCAGGAGATTCTGTTCAGCACGGTGAGGGTCGACAACGATCTGTCGAGGAAACTG
>JABDQA010000062.1 GCA_013042475.1 Desulfofustis sp. | reverse complement strand
AGACCTCGGCATTTGTGATAAAGAAATTGAGATATTTCGGGGTAAACCGACTCAATGACGGAATAGCCGGTACTGGTGTCGTAGCTGTCATTGAAGGACAGGGAGCCGGCAACGGCACAACCCTCGGTCTTCGTGCAGATATGGACGCCCTTCCCATACAGGAAAACAGCGGTTTGGAGTATGCCTCTGTCCATGCCGGAAAGATGCACGCCTGCGGCCATGACGGGCATACCGTCATGTTGCTGGGAGCTGCCCGTTATCTCTGTGAAACAAGGAATTTTTCAGGAAAAGTGGTCCTGATATTTCAGCCGGCGGAAGAAGGCGGCGGCGGAGGTCGGAAGATGGTTGAGGAAGGGGTCATGGATGAATTCGGCATAACCGAGGTCTATGCGCTGCATACATCGCCCAAAGCTGGGGTCGGCCACTTCCAGACAAGACCGGGTGCGATAATGGCAGCGGTCGATTTATTTAAAATCAACGTCACGGGAAGGGGCGGTCACGCTGCCTCTCCCCACGACACTGCCGATCCGCTGGTTGCAACACTGGGAATAGCTACCGCAATTCAAACAATCATAAGCCGAAACCACGACCCGAGAGAGACGGCGGTATGTTCGATCACTCAGTTTCATGCTGGGACAACGCACAATGTCATTGACGAGACTGCCTATATCAGCGGAACCATCCGCACGTTCGACCAAAAAGATCGGGCGATGATACTGAGACGCATACAGGAAATCGCAGAGGGGCAGGCCTCATCTTACAACTGCAGGGCTGAAGTAACATTGACCGAGGGCTATCCCGCCACGGTGAATAACCCGGAAAAAACTGTTTTTGCAGCAGAGGTGGCGAAACAGGTAGCGGGCGAAGCCGCAGTCAACCCCTATGCCGCTGTGGATCTTGGCGCAGAGGACTTCTCCTACATGCTGGCGGCACGTCCCGGAGCGTACCTTTTCATAGGACAGGGCGAAGGTGCCGGCCTGCATACTTCAGATTTCGATTTCAACGATGAAATATCACCCTACGGTGCATCCTTTTTTGCCCGACTTGTAGAAAAAGCGCAGTCTGCAGACATCTAGTCAGCATTTTTTAAGAAAATTTGAAGAACAGTCCTGTTCTTTCAAGGGGCAATAGTCATGGGGGCTTAAACAATGAACACCGAGTCAAGTGTACGCCTGCAAAATAGCTGATGGGGCCTCTTTATCGGGGCCGCTTTAGCCATGCCGGCTCATTGGTATTATAACGTATCGACAATATTCAGAAAGTCTTTGACGGTGGCATCCGGGGCTAGAAGGATGCCACTCACCCTCACCTGGAAAGATTTATGGTGGGAATAGCGTATCCGGTTATCGAGACAGCCAATCGCCATCGGCGACCATTCGATATCCTTCCTGAGCATGGTTTGCCCCTGCTATTATATTTCTTCAGAAACCGCAACGTGCACCTTGAATCAACACTTCTGGCCAATGCCAATAGCGGGGGAGATAATGCGCACCGCGGTTAACAATGAAATACCGGATTATCTGAAGCAGGGGCTGAGGGCTTTCGACGAACTGAAGATTAAAATCGATTCATTTAGTGATATCGCTCTATCCGGGAAAGCCATCTAAGGCTAGCCTGAAAAAATGTCTTTTCGCCCAATCTCTGAGCTGTCGGTGAACTTAAACACGGACCCCCAGAGTTTCCTCGATATGGCCGGTTACCCGGGGATCCAGACCTAACTCAGCGGCGAGCTGTTTCAGATAGTCTCGCTCGGCCTCGGTGTCGACTTCGATGGCCAAAAGTGAAGCGGCGTATGCCTCGACTGCCAGTTCGATATCCCCGCCGACAGACGCAACAAGCTGGCTGAGATCTCCTGGTTTCTGTGCTTCAGTCTTGAAAAAATCTTGTTCTTCTGGAGTCAACCCATCCTCCTGAAGCTTGCCGAGAATCTTCTCGATTTCGTCCCGGTCGATCTGGCCGTCAGCTTTAGCGGCGTTGATCATTGCTTTGACGATCACCTGAGCATCGTTCTCCAGCGCCTGTCTTTCCATATCATTCTGAGGCTCGAGCAAGGCCCTGGGAGGACTTTCCAGCGGCTGGCCGGCTTTTTTCATGGAGGAGAATGCCAGCGAAGCGAGCATGGCCAGACCGCCTCCGCCTATGGCTCCTCGAGCAGCACTGCTGCCACCGCCAAGCAGGGCACCTGCCAGGGCCCCTAGACCGCCAAGTGCCGCCTTGTTATTGGCCAGCTGCCCGAGCACGTTGCCGAGCATTCCGCCGGAACTTGCCGACGTAGGCGCTTTGGCGGTCTGGGAACCACCCATCATCTGGCCCAGACCGCCAAGCAGGTCCTCGAGGCCTCCACGCCCACCGAACGCGTTCGACATTCGCGTGGCGCCGGACTTCGCCATTCCCTGCTGCATCATCGATCCTAACATATCCATAAAACTAGCCATACTTGACCTCCTGTGTAGTTAATAAAAGCGTGAATTGGGTTGAGAGGACGTAGCCTGTGCAACTCATTTTTCAGAAGCCTCCACCGGTTCTGAAGCCGCCTCCTGATCTGCCAGAAGGGACCCGAAAGCCCCCTCTTCCTCCTTTGAACATACCGCCCGATTGCTTGGGAAAGCGCATCGGGCCGCCCCAGGTCGTCCCTCGGCCGAAGCCGCCGGAACCGAAATCCGGATTGGCGCGATGCCGCTGTTGACGCCGCTGCTGTTTCAGAACTCGCCAGAAGGCGTCCCTGGTCATCATGCCGTTGAAAAGATTGCCCAGGGTCGCCAGGATCAGGGCCGTGTCCGAGAACCCGGTACCGGCGCTGTCGTAGCGCTTTCGTTTGAAATCCGTCCGCAGCCCTTCAAGCTCGTCGAGCCGCTTCTGCTGACCGGCAAGCGTCTTTTTGAATTCGGCAATCCCTGCCTCCAGTTCCTCCTCCTGCTCTTCGAGCTCGAGCAGTCTATTGACCACCAGATCATCTTCGGGGAACGGGGTGCCCAGAGCCCAGCGCCGCAGTTCCTGCAGGCTGTCACGGCGCAGCTCAGCCGCCAGATAGTTTAGAGCCTCCCGGTAATTCTGATCGTCGCCGGTCGCGTAGGCCGCGAGAATCTGTTCCTGCTTCCGCTGTTCAGCCACGATCTCCTCGATTTGGACATCGATTTCGTCCAGGGCGGTTTCCTGGTGCTCGAATTGCCGAGCAAGCTGAACTATGCCGTCCGCTTCGCGGGCCGCCTCATCGAGAGCCTTGAGTTTGTCGTGTTCTTCTCTGGCCTGTTCATCAATGCGTTCTGCGTGCTCCCGCAACCGCAGTGGAATCTCCCGCAGCTTGCCGTAGTTGACCCTGGCTTCGGAGTAGCGGATCAAACCTGCGACTTTGGTGTCTAGCCAACGGGTGAGCCCCCGGCCATTATAGTCGGGGGTTCCGTAGCCCCGGTTCCAGAGATACATGAACAGGGAGTCGTTGCGGTACGGGCTGCCCTTGGTCTCGAGCTCCTCCTCCCAGCGGCCTGCTTTGCTGTCCGCATGCTGCAGGGTTCGTTCAATTTCCTGCACGATCTGCAGCTGACTCTGATATTCCGGCTCCTGTTTCAATCGGTCCTGGGTCTTCTTCTCGGCCTCGTCGATGGCCCGGGCGGCCTCTTCGACGACCGTCGCCTGTTTCCCGCGCTGCTCTTCCAGTTCAAGACGTGTCTTTTCGAGGTCTGTCGCGTTATCCCGGGCGCTGGCAAAATGCTCCTGCCGTCGAGCCAGCAATTCGCTCACCGTTCTCTCCGTTTCAGAGGAAGATGGAATGGCGAGATTATCGGCCAGAACATCAAGACGCAAGCGGCTCAATTCCCGGAATTGCCCGATCTCCTGCTGCTGAAGTTTGAGTTTCTGGGTGGCGTAGCCGGCAATTCGTTCTTCAGTCTTGGCTATCTGCCCTCTCAGTTGCTGGATATTTGAATCAATGGAGGCCAGGGCCTGTCGTCCGCTGATCATGGTGGGCACTCAATTGTTATTTTATTTACCAGGAGGTGATGAATCCGCCCGGCGTCGGCATCAAGTATTCCTGCTCCAGATACCCCCGTTTTTTCTGGCCGAACACGTTGTTCTGGATGATGCCGTCATCTTGTTTGTCGGCAGCAATTGCTCGAAAGGTCGATTCGTCAACACGTACACCCCACGTGGACACGGTCTCCGCCTTGCCGGTCTCCTCGTTGGTAATTGCTACCTGCTGGACAGTACCTGAGTCGTCAATCGCTTCGACGATGATGTAATAGTTTCGCGCCGAACTGTTGATATCCGGTATGCGCCATACTCCTGAACGTTTACCGGCGCGGGAGACGATCTGCAGGGTGTAGCTTTGGTCGAGGTTCCGCTCAAGCTCGTCCAGGGCCCCCAGGGCCTGCTGCATTCCCTTGGCATCGTCCACGCGGCGGGAGCTATCGGCTTGGGCGTAAATGGATTCGACAGCGTTTTTTCCCGCCTCGGATTCTGCCTTTTCGAGGACCTGCTCGTACCTGCTCTGCAACTGACCTGGCAGCGCTTCTCGCGGTTTGACTATCATCAATTGATAGGCAAAAATTGCGATCACACAAAGTAGCGCAAGACCACCTGCCCAGGGCAGCCAGCTGCCCCGACTGACGTAAAGGCGGGCCAGATACAAACTGAATCCGGAAGGCGGCGACCGGTAGCTGAAACGGTCCTCTTGGAGCGCTCTTACCCCCTCCTCGATAATCTGCTCAGAGACATCGATGCCCTGGGCCTGGTAAATCCGCTTGAGTTTCTGCTTGAGTTCCTCGTCCCGGGCGTCGGAGGAGAGTTCGCGGGCCACCACCTTCTCTTGATGGCGCAGGGTGTCGACCACGTCCATGGCCAACATCACCTCGTCAAGAGGCTGCCGGCTTTGAGCTGCTGCACTTGCGCTTCTCATGTGATTTCAGCTGCAAGCGCCTCACCGCTTTCGGCGAGTCGGGCCATGCGTCGCTTGCCGTCCTCTACTGCTTGGCGGATCTCGTTGGCGTTGGCGGTACTCTGGACCCTCATCTCTTCAATAATCTCCCGCGACTTCACCTGGAAACTAACCACCGAGTCGACCAATTTCTTCACTGCATCGGCGCGAATGGTCGGGCCATAGCCTGCGCGCACGGCAGCCTCCTGGATTTCGCCACCCACCTCGGCGAGCACCTCCAGTGACTGGCTCACTCCTTCCTTCATGGCCTCGACAGTCTGGGTGCTCTCGTGCAGGCCGAACATGCCGGTGAACGACGCAGTCAGCGCGGTCAGCACCGTCTCATTGGTGGTAAAGAAGGTGACTGCCTGGGAGTAGACCCGTTCCTTGGTGTTGGTGGTCTGCAGCAGGCGGGCCATGACCACCTCCGAAGTATTGTAGCTGATCGTCAGATTATCGGAGAGATCCTTGGCCAGCTGGTACTTCTTTTCAGTATTTTGCAGGGCACGAACGGCTTCGTCGCGGGCCATTTCCAGCCGCGCCCGCGCCGCCGCGTCTTCGCCCTGAAACACTTCGACCGCTTTCATCGCTTCCTGCACGTCTGCCTGGGCAGCCTCGAGCAGTTTCTCCGCCTGTTTCAGCAGCTCCAGGGCCTGAATCTCCGATTCTTTCAAGGCTCCCCTGAAGTCCTGGTAGGCGTCAAGAATCGCCTGTTCGCGCTGGATCTGGTCCTGCGTGGCATCGGTTACCTCGAGGTAGGTGTCCTTGATTTCGTCGAAGCGATCGGCGATGTCTCCCCGGGTGGCCTTCATCCACATGTTAGAGATCCGTTCGAAGGTGCCGATCTTGCCGTCGTCGAGCTGATCGACCATGTTCTTGGCGTCATCCCGGATCGAGTTGAATGCCTCGGTGATGTCTTCATAGCGGTCGCTGATGTCCATCGCCTGGACCTGCTCTCTGACCACGTCATTGAAAAAGGATGCCTGACTCAGGGTGCGGCTGATGGCGATAACACGCTCCTCGTCGATACCGGTCAGCTGATTCAACAGCGCGACCATGGGATCGGTCCGGCCGGATGAGTCTTCCGGGACCAAACCAAGATCACGTACCTTTTCCATCGCTTTATCCAGATACTGCATAGGACTTGTCGACATAATTTACCTCCATTTGGCGTCATCTCAGGTGACGCGGCTTTGACTCCATCCGGCATCGGTGGGATGCCTTGGCAACGGTACCAATGTTGATCGATTAGCGGATTATGGAACCTCAATTTATTTAATGGCGGTAGAGGTGCCAGTTGCCCTCTATTAGGAAACTAACCAAGCTGAAATAGGACGTTTTGAATTGGCTGCATCCACCTCTTATGTATTAACGGTGCAACGAAAAATCAATGCAAGGAGATGATTTTTTCATCTCGCCAACTCATGTGATCTTTCCGGGTCTGGCCCGCCCCGCAACAGCAAGGATCTGCATGGCGATGAACGGTAGGAGTGCTCGAAAGAAAACGTTGAAAGCGTCAAGCATTGTTTGGGTATTGCCATAAACTCTAACTACAAACCCATTATTGATAAGCCTTATTCTTACACCTAAGAGTGTAGGAATACCTCGTGCTGGGGAAGGGACATTGAAATCCTCTCATCGTCGTTGAAAGCCTGTACCAATTTCAACCACAGGTCGGTACGTGTTGAGAGAAAGTCCTCAGTTTTTACCCAACAATAAGCCATCATTTCGACACCCGCTGCTGTTGCATTAATGACATGAGTAAATGGAGGACTTGGCTCTTCGAGTACCCGCTCATCAACGGATAGCAACTGAAGAACTATTTGTCTCGTTGTTTCTAGTTCACTGTCATTGTTGACACTCAACTTGATTTCAATTCGCTTATGAGGCAGTTGGCTATAATTCTTGATTTTTGCTGCCAGAACCATGGTAGTCGGGAGGGTGGTGATGATCCCGTCGAATTGCTTTATGGTGATGCGAAATATATCAATTGCAGAGACAACGCCAAAGGTTCCGTTAATGTCTACCATATGGCCGATGAAAAGGGGCAGCCTGGGTACGAAAGGTACAAGGAAGAAAACGACCACAGATCCGATCAACACTCCTGCGAGGGCGAGTTCTGCAACCCCCTCTGTTGGTACCCCAATCTCTTCTAAAATCAGCAATGACACGATTACAATAACAAGTGCATACAGGGTGCCGAAAAACACTCTGACTAATCGTTTAGCTTTGAGACGAGGATAGATCAATTTCGCAGCAAGCCAATGAATAACAAAAATCACGAGTACGGCGCCGATCACGATGTAGAGACTTTCCAGGATCAACGACCCGTAGCCACTCAAGGATTCAAAAACCACAGACGTCGTGTTGACAATTTCGTCAATTTTTTCCTCTACAGGTTGGCTGTCAGCCATGATGTCCCCTTCTAGTTGAGTGATTTATTCTGCTGTACTAAATTAATTCACCTGAGGCGGTGTATCATTTTAATGGGGATCTAATGAATCTGCATCTTTATCTATGTTGACTTGGAACTTCATTTAGAGAGAATTGGCATGAGTTAAGAATATTTACACATACCTAACAGGTAACTACGACGGTGTGTTGTTGGATTTAACTTTGAGGATATGGGCAGCTCCCTTGAGGCCGCCGTCCTGCCTCCCCGTTTCTTCAGGAGCGCTGTGCATGTGGTTACGTTCAACTTCTTCAAGGGAGAGTAGCTTTTTAACTCCCTGCTGACTCGGCTCTCGTGAATCGCTTTCATAAGAGGTAAAGAGGCTGGTAGCGTCCTGCAGAGACAACTTCGTTCCTTGGGATATTATCATGGCCCGCTCGATAACGTTTTGCAATTGTCGAACATTACCAGGCCA
>JABDQA010000166.1 GCA_013042475.1 Desulfofustis sp. | reverse complement strand
GAGTTGCTCCCGTATATTTGTCGTCATTAAATGGGTGCTCTTTCATAGAGCCGTCATCATTGAAACGCTCATCTTTGAAGACCTCGGCACCGAGGCCCTCAAAGGTGACACTGCGCAGATACCTGGCTGGTATAATGCGATCGGTATCTATATCATTTCCGGGAACTGGTATGGCTGTTCCTTTAACTGCAGTTATTGATGCGGAATTAGTAGTCATTTCCTTTATCCTTTATGTTGTGGAACCTAGATCAGATTTCTAACATCGGCAACCGCACCCTCGACGGCAGCGGCAGCAACCATAGCCGGGCTCATCAGCATTGTCCGTCCACTGGACGATCCCTGCCTGCCGATGAAGTTTCGGTTCGAGGAACTGGCGCTGAGTTGTCGCCCAACCAGTTTGTCGGGGTTCATTGCCAGACACATGGAGCAGCCAGCCTCACGCCATTCAAATCCGGCTTCGGTGAAAATCTTATCAAGTCCCTCTTCTTCGGCCTGCAGTTTAACTTTTCTGGAACCGGGCACAGCCAGGGCTTTGACATGAGAGGCGACTTTTCTCCCCTTAACCACCTCGGCAGCTGCCCTGAAATCGGAGATCCTGCCGTTGGTACAGCTGCCGATAAACGCCACATCAATCTTCTGTCCCTCAATTTTCTGCCCCTCGGCAAAGCCCATGTGCTCATAGGCCTTCTGGGTGATTTCCACTTCCGTCTCATCGACCTCACTCAATCTGGGCATGGCCTGGTCAACCCCTATGCCTTGGCCAGGGGTGATACCCCAGGTGACCATCGGGCTCATGGTGGTCGCATCGAGCTCGTAGACGTCGTCATAGTCGGCATCGGAATCGGAGGCCATTGAGCTCCAGTGGGCAACGGCCTCACCAAATTTTTCTCCTTTGGGGCTGAACGGTCTGCCCTCGAGATAGTCGAAGGTAATCTGGTCCGGATTCACATAACCGGCCCGGGCGCCCCCCTCAATGCTCATATTGCAGACGGTCATCCTCTCTTCCATGGATAGGCCGTGAATTACCGGCCCGGCAAATTCGTATGCATAACCGAGACCGCCCATAACTCCGAGATCGGCAATGATCCTGAGGATAATATCCTTGGCGAAAATACCATCGGGACGGGATCCCACCACATCTATTTTCTTCACCTGAAGACGCTCAAACGCAAGCGTCTGGGTGGCCAGCACATCTCTCACCTGGGAGGTACCAATTCCAAAAGCCAGCGCCCCAAATGCCCCATGGGTGGAAGTGTGCGAGTCCCCGCAGGCAATGGTTATGCCGGGCTGGGTAAAACCATTTTCCGGACCGATAATATGGACGATGCCCTGGGAGTCCGAATCCAGGCCGAAGAAACGCAAGCCGAAATCGTTGGTGTTTTGTTCAATGGCCTGCAGCATCTGTTCGGCCAGATCGTCCCTGTAAGGTCTGATCATTTGATTCTGGGTTGGTACGATATGGTCCACCGTGGCCACGGTGCGTTGTGGATATTTGACCGGAAGGCCGCGCTCTCTCAGAGCCTGAAACGCCTGCGGCGAAGTCACCTCATGGACGAGGTGAAGACCGATAAAAAGCTGATCGCGGGTTTCCGAAAGCGATGCAACCTTGTGCAGATCCCAGACTTTATTGAACAGATTTTTTCCCATTTCCCACTCCTGATTTGGGTATTTCTAATTTGATTTATTGGATAATACGGAGGGAGCACCAGAGGACAAGTCCTATGGAAGGCGGTAGTCTCATGCTTCACACCGAGCCGAGAGTATAACCACAAAAAAAGAAAACGGGAAGACCCGTGTGGATCTCCCCGTTATGTAAAGGTTGCAAAAGAATCTGAATTCTACAATTTTCCCGCTTTCTCGAGCACTTTCACCGATAGTTTATAGGACACAACTATCAATGCAACCCATGAAACGATTAGAAACGGTACCATGATAATCCTCCTATCCGTTAGTAGGCTTTAGTGTCACTGATGTCTTCGGCACCTATCTTTCTGCCGTCCATCAGGTACCAGACATAGGCGATGTAGGCCAGCACTAGAGGAATCACCAGGGCCACGTAGGTCATCGCCGTTAAGGTGTAATGACTCGATGAGGCATTGAAGATCGACAGGCTTGACTGCAGATCAGCCTTGGACGGATAGAACGGGGTGTTGTTGAAACCGGCCGTGAAAAACACCGCCAGCCCCACCAGTACCGTGCCCAGTCCACCGAACCAGATCCCTCTGAAGCCGCCCATAAAACTTGTCAAGATGACGCCCCAGACGACCAGCACAAGGCCGGCCAGAAGCAGAACAAGGACGGTGGGCATGGCCAGCAGGTTTGCCAGGTATTTGCCTGAAACCATACTGACCACTCCGTTCTCATCAAATGAGAAGCCCTGCATGAGCAACAGACTGGCCAGCACATAGAGCAGAAACGGCAGGGCACAGACCAGACTGATCAGACAAAAGCGTCGCAGCCGCATCTCCATTTCCGGAGCTAGGGCAAATTCGATGTTGTTGATCAGATACATCGCCCCCAGCACCCGGGCGTTGAAGACCAGGAACAGCCCCAGCGAGAGGTTGAAGAGTGAAAAGGCCGCCTCGAGGCCGCGCAGCGGATGGGTCCAGGTGACCTGGTTGAACTGGTTGAGCGTAAAATTGGAACCGGTAAAAAAGGTGCCTACGGCCGCCCCAATCAGTAGAATACCGACCGAACCGTTGATGAACAAGAAGATCTCATAGACCTTGGCACCAAGCAGGTTGTTCGGTTTTTTCCTGAATTCGTAGCTCACCGCCTGAACGATGAAGGTGAACAGGATCAGAATCCATACCCAGTAGGCGCCGCCGAAACTGGTCGCGTAAAATTTCGGAAAGGCGGCGAACAGCGCCCCGCCAAACAGGACAAGCGTGGTAAAGGTGAGTTCCCATTTACGTCCCAGGGAGTTTATCACCAGAGATTTTTCGGTATCATTTTTAGCGACCTGCCACAACAGCGTCTGGCCTCCCTGAACGAAGGTCAGGAACAGAAAGAGCGACCCGACAACCGCCGTGAGAACCCACCAGATCTGCTGCAGAACTGTGATATCCAAGCTTCCAATCATTTATGCGCCCTCCGGTCCTTTTTTAATCTGGTTGAGCATGATCTTTATCTCCGCCAGCAGCAACAGGGTAAACAATCCGGCAAACATCCAGAACGTGGTCATCACATTGCCGGCATCCAGGTTGCTGGTGGCCGCTCCGACCGGCAGCATATTCTGGATAGCCCAGGGCTGTCTGCCCACCTCGGCGACAATCCAGCCGGCCTGACTGGCGATCATGGCCAGGAAGAAGGAAATAACACCCAGCGGCAAGAGCCAGCGCTTCTGTTCAATGGTATCCTTTATCCCGTAGACCAGGTAGGCAAGACACAGGAAGCCGAAAAAGACGGCAAGATAGACCATGATATGGAACGAGTAGTAAGACATCTGGACCGGCGGGACCCCATCCGCGGGCTTCTCTAAATAGCCAAAGCCCATGTAGTCCTTGTTATCTATGAACCGGGCCAGGGAGACCTCTGCGGCGGCTGCATCACCTGCTTTTTTTGCATCCTTGTAGGCAGATAGATCGGTAATTGCCTGTTTGCCACGCTTGATCTTCACATCATAACCGACAATGTTCTGCTCCGCGTTGCCATTCACCAGATCATACACTCCCGGAACAAAGGCGTTAAACTCGCGTTTGCCAAGCAGTGACAAGCCCTTGGGAATGGCCACCTCGAAAAGAAAAGGATCCTGGCCATCACCCACAGTCTTGTTGGGATTCATGATGCCAAAGGCAACCAGGTCAGCACCCTCACTGCCCTCGAAAAGACCCTCGTAGGCAGCTAATTTCATGGGTTGAACCCGGGCGTTATTGAATGCCGATTCGTCTCCGGTAAGCCCGGCATAGAAAAACGAGATCAGCCCAAACACGGAGGCCACCAGGATAGAACGCTTGGCCATTTCAACGTGCCGGCCCTTGATCAGATAGTAGGAAGAAATCGCGAATACAAACATCACCGCCACCAGAAAACTGGTGCTGGTGGTGTGGGTGAATTTGGCGATGGCCACAGGCGAAAACAGCACCTCCCAGAAGTTCTGCATCTCAAAACGCACGGTGTCGGGATTGAACGCCATACCGGTCGGGTACTGCATCCAGCCATTGGCCACCAGGATCCACAGCGCCGAGAGATTGGAGCCAACGGCCACCATCCAGGTGGAAAAAAGATGAAATCCTTTGGAAACCCTGTCCCACCCGAAAAACATGACGGCAAAGAAGGTGGCTTCCAGGAAGAATGCAACGATACCCTCGATCGCAAGCGGTGCACCGAATATATCTCCGACCATCCAGGAGTAGTTGGACCAGTTGGTACCGAACTCGAATTCGAGGATAATGCCGGTGGCGACGCCAATCGCGAAGTTGATGCCAAACAGCGTCATCCAGAATCTTGTCAGGTGTTTCCACTCTTCGTTACCGGTCTTGACATAAATGGTCTCGAAAAAAGCGCACAAGAACGACAGTCCCAGCGTCAACGGCACAAACAGCCAATGATACATCGCCGTCAACGCAAACTGTGCCCTGGACCAGTTGACCAGTGCCAGGTCTATCTCACCCATAGTTCCTCCTCTAATTACTGTTCCGGGCGGGTGCGGTAATCTGTTCCATCACGTAGTCCGCCCGCTGTTCATCTGTTGAAAATCTGGTACTTAAAAAATCTGGAAAGAAGAAAAGCTTGAGAACCGCAAACATAATGAAAAGCTTCAAAAAAATGATCTTCCAAAGGGTTTTGCCGACAGTCATCGACCTGAACCCGTCTCGATAAAACCTGAAAATTCTTACCGGATACGAAGCCATTACATTTCCCAATTCTGAGGCATCATTCTCTGAATCTATTGATGCCGATAAACTTTCTTGAACATACGCCCTTTTCACCGCTTGATGTAATCGGTGCTCAATCCACAGTCAATAACCGAGAGCAATATATCGAAGGCCCGGACCCCTGTCAATAATAATTCTCATTATCAATAGTCTTTATGTAGTATGAAATTACAAGTTATTTTAGTAGTGGATGAAATCAGAATTGAATACTAGGTGGCAGGGAGATATATCCCCTTATAACCATAGCCTTCCCCAAATCTCCTTATCTCGCAGCCCTTCTCAACTCGTCGACCTCAGGCTAAGAAACATCAAGATTGGTCATTTCATCGGTCACCGAAAACTCGTAATCGGGATAGTCGAAGATCGGCAGCCTCGGGTCGGTAATTCCGATCGAATAACCATACAACCCAGCATAGTCTTCAGGATCCTCTCCCATCTCAGTAAGCTGGGCCAAATACTCGCTGACCGATTTTGATTCGATCACGATGATCTTGCCGAGTTTTTCGATGATCGGGCTGTGCCGCCTGGTGGCATCGTGATCGAACTGAAGTATTCTCCGGCCATACCGGGTTATACCTATGACCCTGAAACTAAGACTTTTGCCTACCCCGGGCAGGTTCAGGACATTACGGTCGGTGGCCAGAAAGGCGGTTGTTTCCTTATTTCGCAATGATCTGAGATGTGATTCCATTGCCTCGGCCCGGACGAGATCAGCGTCGAGTTCCTCGACCGCCTGGTCACTCAGTTTTCCAACAACCTTTTCCTCGATCTGCTCCTGGACGGCACGACCGTTCGGGGCAAAATTAAACCAGTTTTCCATATAGCCCTTGACCGAAAAAGTGTAATAGGGAAGGACGCCGACTTCACCGAGGGTTTGACGCAGCTTGGCGTTGTGGCCCCGCCGTGAGGCGGCCGCCGTGAACACGTGCTGGTTGATAACCAGCCAGCCGGCCCTATTCAGCTTCTGCAGCCCTTCTTTGACCTGAGGCGTAATCTCCATCGAGGATTCGACATGGGTCTGAATCATAAACTGCCTGACACCAATCCGGCTGGCTTTGTGCTGAAAATCTTTTAATATCTTCACAAGGTCGTCGGTAATCCGCTGCGGCAGGTAGACCGGCAGTCGAGTCCCAAGCCGCACCCGGACTATTTCGGCGTATTTCTCACCGTCCGCCCGTTTCTTGTTCGCCGCCCGTTTGCGCCTGGCCATCTGGTAGACCCCTTCGAGCAGCTGCACAAGTGAAGCATCGGAACTCATCAGAGCGTCGCCGCCGGTGATGAGGATGTCACGAAGTTGGGAATCCTGCTCAAAATAACTCAGCAGATCTTTAAGGCGCTCCGGCCATTTTTTATCGGGCCGCAGCTTTTTCAAGTCAAAATTGAGCTGGCCCTTCTGAAACGAATACATTCTCTGGCATGAGGCGCAGAGCCCCCCGCAGGCCCGTCCCGTGGTGTCGGGAATCAGGATAGCAACCTCGGGGTACCTGCGGTGAATGTGGTGTTCGGAAGGCAGCAGCCAGCCGGCTGCGTTGGGCTTGCCAGGCTCAACCTGATCTTCTTTTTCCCAGGCGACGATGTGGCCGAATTCGTCGATCAACTGTTTGGAGTAAAGCACATAGTGGCGAATGGCCAGGTCGGCTCCTATGGCAAAATAGGGCACCCGGACGTGGAGAAGCGACAGATAATAAGGATTGACGAAGATCGGAATACCTGACTGCTCTGCCCGATGGAGCATTTTCATGGTATCGGGGTCGAGCGAGTTGCCGAGCATCTCGTTGAGCAGATTTGCCGATCGTACTGCGAATCGCAAGTGGAAATGGTAATCGGACCACCACTCGAGCGCCTGCAGAAATCTCTGCTCCCTGGAGAGATCTGGTGCAAAGCAGTATTTGCGATCAACTATTTCTCCCGCCTCGATTTTGTCGATGATCAAATTGATGATTCGATCTCTGTTTTCTTCCCTGAGTTTGACAATGCGCGGGTCGAGCCCTGAGGGGAATCTGGCCATCCAGTTCTCGACCGAGCGGTGGTCCGGCAATTCATGGGTATCCACCCCCTCAAACTGGCGGAACAGGTGAATCATGTCTTCGAAGAACGGGGGACGTGCACCTCCGGTTCCATGATTGACCGCCAGCCAAATCATCTTCACCGGATTATTGATCGCTGTGACCCCCCTCAGGTTTTGATCCCGGTAGGTCATACCGGCATGGTCGATATAGTCGAGCAGACGAATGGCGGCCACATCTTTCCAGCTGAGCACATCGTAGGGATTTTCTGCCAATTCGCCGCGGTAGTAAGCAAGCGCCTGCTGGTTGTCAGCCAGCCTTTCCAGTACCCAGGTCCTGATCCCGATAAGCGCCTCGATTTCGGTCTTGGCATAGCGCATAATCTTCTCGAGTTTTTGATTCTCGGAAAGAAGCTGGTGCAGCAGCCGATGGGATTTGACCGAGATCGCCACCCGGTCCAGATCCATCAGGTCGGGATCATGATTCTTATAGTTGCGCTTCGCATGGTGAGGGTAGTCCATTGATCGATCCTCCCATCCACGGATTCTGAAGTGTCTGGAGAAAAAACTCTGCCAAATGGTCAGGTTGCTCTTAAATTATATGATGAAATCGCTCAGAGTTAAAGAGCGGTCGCAGCCGATCAAGGAGATTCAGCTCCCGTAGCCGAGTGGCTCCTGGGCGGTGGGGAGGCGGCTGTCGGGATGACGGTGTTCACCGGCACTGGTGACGAATATGGCGCTTATATCGGGCAGTGGGCATTTGGTTTCGCAGATTCCGCAACCGATGCACAGCGCATCGTCAACGTAGGGTTGCTGCACCTGCTGCTTGTTGCCCCCCTCGGTGACGATATCGACATTTCTGAATTTGATCGCCTTTTCCGGGGTTGGACAATGTTCCTCGCAGACGATGCACTCAATGCCCTTGGCATACGGCAGACAACGGTCTTTATCGAACCAGGCGTGACCGATCTTGAATCGATGCTTGGCGTCCAGATCCAACACCTGTAGCGCTCCCGTGGGACACACCTGGCCGCAGAGCGTGCAATTGAATTCACAATAGCCTGTCCGGGCAACCAGGTAGGGTGAGAACATTCCCTCGATTCCGGCTCTGAGCATCACCGGCTGCAGGCCGTTGGTGATACACACTTGCATGCATTGACCGCAGCGCACGCAGCGGTTGAGAAATTCGGGCTCAGCCAGGGACCCTGGTGGTCTGATCAGCAATGGGTCCGCCTGGACATTGAGGGTCCGCACCCCGAGCACGGAAGGCAGGACCAGCGAAGCCGAGGTTGCTGCTAAAAACTGCCTTCGGGTAAGCCCCCCCCCGACTCCGCGGGAAATCGGGACTTCCGCCCCAAAGGATATGATCTGTCGCGGGCACTTCTCGAAACAGTCCATGCAGAGAACACAGGTTTCCACATCTATGGTGCGGTGCTCATCGATAGCCCCCATACGGCAGATCTGAGCACAACGTCGGCAGGCGCGGCAATCCTCATTGCCACCGGCAAGACTCAGCACCCCCATCCGGCTGAACCAGCCGAGCAAGGCTCCGAGCGGACAAATATTTCTGCAGAAGAAGCGTTTCTGACCATGCTCGGCAATTACCACGATAAAGAGCACAAACAGGCTGACCAGACCGAGCTGGTAGAATTTCTGTTCGAAAGGCAGAATGGTGTGCTGTAGAAATGAATAGAGTGGCTCGGTGATGAGATTTACCGTTGCTGGAAGATGTTGATAGGTGAATGTAAAAAACGTCACAGAAACATCGTTGATGCCCGGATAGACAGCCTGGGAAAGCCCCCGTACCAGAATGGAAAATGGATCGACATAGCCGGCCAGCGGCACCCCAAAAAGCGCCGAGACGAGAACAACGATCAGCACCACTTTAGGCAGGAAAGAAAACTTGGTGGCACTCTGTGGTTTGGCAGATCCGAAAAGGCGGCTCCAGCCATCGAGCAATCCGCCGAGTGGACAGAGCCAGCCGCAGAAGGAGCGGCCAGCAAGCAGGCTGAGAGCAATCACCAATAGCGCCGGCAGCATCAGGGAAATTACCGTCTTCACCGCCAACATGGTAGCCAGCGCCAGCAGCGGATCGATTCGAAAGAGAATATTCACCGCATATTCGATGGTGTCGGATCCTGTATAATCGGTTTTGACGAACAGGAAGATAAACAACAGGAAAAACAAGGCCTGGGAAGCGATACGCCCTCTTCTCAGCCAGCGATAGGCACCGATCGGTGAAGCTTTTTCCACCTTTTACACACTGCCGGAAAGAAGATTTATCCGGGCAGGATCCATCTGCCCAAGTCCCATGCGGTGAGCAGCCACAGTCGAAGATATGTCTTCGGGAGCGAGACCAAAGAGCGCGGTGGCCATGGCATCTGCGGCAACCGGATCAACCGATCCAAGCAGGGTATCCAGCACCTTGACATCTTTCAAAGAGCCTCCTTGCGGCCCGTTGTCGGTCAGTATCCGGGTGGCATCAACAATTGTCAACTGGGGGCGTAAAACGGTGGCCAGGTCGGCCAAATTCTGTCCCAGATCATGATGCAGCGCCCCGCGTCTTCCCCCGATGACGCCCATCGAGTTTTTGAGTCCAAGACTGAGTCGGCTGAGGCCATGGTGCTTGGCCACGGGAACGTTTATATAGCAGTCTGCAGTCAAGGCGTCCTTGTAGAAGTCCCACTGCTTCAACGACTGCCCTTTGGCGATCTTGACCGGCACGAACTTGCGCTGATCGACATGGACAAGACGGGCTTTTTTACTGCCGATCGATTTAATTGCATCGGTCATGCCGCTGTTATTGTAGCATCGCCGCTTTTCGTTGCAGGTGTAGTCGAAGACCTGCACCTGATCGGCTCCTGCGTCGAGGGCCAGTACAACAAGAGCGCTGACTACTTCCGGATGGGTGTTGGCCCCCTGCTCGGGACTCCGGTCCCAGCCGATATTGGGTTTCACCACCACCTTGTCTCCGGGCTTGACAAAGCTGCCCATGGAGCCGAGCAAATCCATGGTTTTCTTCACCAGAGCCGTATAATCGCTCCCTGTGACTTGGGCCACATCAGGCACTGGCATGTCCAGGGCAAGACTTTCAGGAATACGAAACAGGGGAAGGGAGAGACTGAGGCCACCGCTGTAGAGCGCCACCTGCTTGAGAAAACGACGTCTGTTCATGTGCTGCACCATTGCTGTGTGATTCTAATATCCTGATGAGCTAGTCTACCACATCGTTCCATCCTCTTCCACATCGGATAATCAGCCCACCCCGAACCATGCGATATGGCGTATGGCTCCTTGAACATTAAAACGTGGATAATTATCAGCAGCTTGAATCGGGATTCAAAAGGCCGACCTAGCAAATTAAGGACCTAGGATAATTGCTTTTTCTCGGACCACAAGTGCGAATATCCTTGACAAATCGGCCACAAAACAGCACAAAGTAGTACTGACATTTGTGGTACATCGAAATTCCACCATCCCGGGTCAGCTTTTCGGAAATGCTGACCGGGTGATGGAGAACATGATAACAACCAAGGCAGGTACAAACGATGAATGATGCATTAATTCTGGAGAAACTGGACCAGCTTTCCGCCGAAGTGCAGTCCCTCAAATCCGATGTCATGCAGGACATCAGAAAAGACCTCGAACCGGTATTGAAAGATGCCGTGCCAAGTCTTTCCGGCGTTCTGGAAGATATTGACGACAGATACACCAAAGAAAAGGTCATCCACCTTGCCCAGAATGTCCTCACCAGTCTCGATGAGTTGAACGATATGGTCGATACCGTCAAGGCCGGCATGGAGTTGAAGGGAGACATGATGCCGGTGGTCAAACAGGTTTATCCGTCAACGATCAATTTTTTCAACGATCTCAGCGGAGAATTCCAGGTCGACGAGCTCACCATTCTGCTCAGGAAGCTGGTCACCAACCTGGACAGCCTCGGAGAAGCGATGGATATGCTCAAGGCGGGTGTCGAGCTCAGGGACGAAATGGTTCCTATCGTCCAGCTCATGTACCCGCGTATCATCCGCTTTATGAAATCGCTGCATGAAGGTGAGTTCCAGGCCGAAAAACTCGGTGACCTGCTGCACACGATACTGATAAACATCCACACCCTGAGCGACCTGCTCAACATGGTCCAGCCCATGACCGAATTCGTCAAGGAATTCACCGCTGTCATGAAAGGCTCGGACATCATGAATTCGGTGAATCTTTGGCTCGACAGTCTGCAGCAGAGCAGCGGCCTGGTGAAAGTTGCCGGTGTCTCGTGGTCCCAGATGAAGAGACTCGATTACAATGAAAAGCAAGTCGAAGAAATCTGTAACGCCATCTCAGGCCTCGATTTCACCAAAGCCGAACCCGTGGGCCCGTTCACCCTGATGAAAAAGATGAGGGATCCCAAAGTCCAGTCTGCCCTGGGTTTCATGTTCATGATGCTGGAGACCATGGGAACCGTGGTCCTGGCCTACCAGGACGATAAGAGAGAACAAGAAAACAACAGATAATCTACCAGTACACAACGTACGGTTACACCGACTGTATCAATCTCGCACCTGTAACCCTGACCCTAAAGGAGGCAACAAAAAACATGAAAAAGCTAGTCATACTCGGTGGCGGCACCGGTGGTACCATGATGGCGAACAAGCTGAGGAAGGATTTGGACGATGACTGGTCGATCACCATTATCGACAAGGA
>JABDQA010000160.1 GCA_013042475.1 Desulfofustis sp. | reverse complement strand
GCCTTTCCTGCGTGGCGGGCAGCTTGTGAATACTACCTTGCTGGCTCCATGACTTTTTTAGGCGGCATGTTGTTTGTTATAAGGTGAATTGATGTCTCCAGCCATGCTGCCGGTCAATCAACCAGGCTAGAAAGAGACGTTGACAGTTGACGTGCAGCCACGGCCATGGTTGGATAGTGGTCCCAACCTACAACAAGAAAATAGTCCATGAAAGTCGACGGAACCCACTATCGCACTATCTGGCTCACGGCCGATGATCCATCAACGGTGGAGATTATCGATCAACGTCAGCTCCCCCACCGCTTTGTTGTTGAACCGCTTCGCAGTGTCGAAGACACATTCACCGCCATCAAAGATATGCTCGTGCGCGGGGCCGGGCTGATCGGCGCAACCGCCGGCTACGGCATGTATCTGGCCGCCCTGCAGGCCGATGAAAGTCGCTTATTGGAAGAAATGGTCAGGGCAGGAGCGTATCTGAAGAGCGCCCGTCCCACGGCACGCAACCTTGGCTGGGCCGTCGACCGGATGCTGGCCGCCGTGGTCGAACTTGAAGCCCCGGCTACCATCAGGGAAACCTCGCTGGCAACCGCTGCGGCCATCGCCGACGAGGATGCCGAATTCTGTCGTCTGATCGGTGAACACGGTAAAACTCTTATTCAGGACATCGCCAGGACTAAGCCTGGAGATCCGGTGAATATATTGACCCACTGCAACGCCGGTTGGCTCGCCTTTGTCGATTACGGCAGTGCCACAGCACCGATTTACGCAGCCCGGGACGCCGGTATAGATGTGCACGTCTGGGTGGATGAAACCAGGCCCTGGAACCAGGGCTCCCGGCTTACCTGCTGGGAACTGGGAAAGGAAGCAATTAACCACACTTTGATCACCGACAATGCCGGCGGCCACCTGATGCAACACGGTCTTGTGGACCTGGTTATTGTCGGCTCGGACCGTACCACCAGGGCAGGAGACGTGGCCAACAAAATAGGTACTTATCTCAAAGCTCTGGCTGCCAGAGACAACGACATCCCCTTCTATGTGGCGCTGCCCTCCTCAACTTTCGACTGGCAGCTTGTCCATGGTACCGATATCGAAATAGAAATCAGGTCCGGCGATGAAATTACCACTATTGCTGGTCTGGCAAAAAATGGTACTATTGAATCAGTAAGGCTGGCCCCCGACAGCGTCGAGGCAGCGAATTACGTATTCGACGTGACCCCATCCCGGCTGGTGAACGGCCTGATCACCGAGCGCGGAATCTTAGCGGCCGAGGAAGCGGCCATCGTAGAATTGTTCACCGATAAAATCACAGACACAAGGAGCCTGCATGTCACAGGGTGAAAAACGCAAGTTCATTAGGTGGGACGCCATTCATCTGCTCGATTATATTGTCATTGATCCCGACGGCTCGGAAGGCCGGTATTCAATGGGCAGAACGCTTGATGTCAGTCTCAACGGACTCAAACTTGAGACTTCGTATGATATCCCGCTGGGGGCCGAACTTGAGATCACCGTCGGTATAGAAGAAGACCTTGTCGATCTGGTCGGTCGCATTACCCACAAATCCGAAAAGGCCGGGCGCTGCGTCTCGGGCATCGAATTCATCAAAATGTCAGCCGAGAGCCGCCGCGTTTTCCGCCTTTACACAGAAGCCTTCAAAAAATACCAGGAACAGGAAAGTGGCGCGGCAGAAAATTTTACCGGAGGCATGCAATAGATATTTCGACAATAAGATTTTCCGTGGCAACGATGAGATTGAGACAAAAGAAATTTTTTTACTCGTTGCGCCCGTATATATCCTCAAATCGCACAATATCATCTTCACCCAGATAACTGCCGATCTGCACTTCGATCAGCTCGAGCGGAATGACGCCTGGATTTTCAAGACGGTGAAGATTGCCTGCGGGGATGTAGGTGGATTGGTCCTCGTGTAAAAGGATTTCCTTTTCGCCGTTGGTGACCAGCGCTGTTCCCTTTACCACCACCCAATGCTCGTGGCGATGGTGATGCATCTGCAGAGACAGTTTTTCTTTCGGATTGACAACAATTTTCTTTATCTGGTAACGCGGCTGCACCGCCAATATCGAGTAGCTCCCCCATGGGCGATAGACGGTTTGGTGAAACTTGAACTCGTCGCGCTCCTCGCGCTTGAGCCGGTTGACCACCTTTTTGACATCCTGTGACCTCGACAGCGGAGCAACCAGCACTGCGTCAGCAGTTTCCACCACCAGGGTATCTTCCAGCCCCACCGCGGCCACCATCAGGTCTTCGGCCCGGATCAGCGAATTCTTGGTATCCTCCAGCACCACATCACCCTGGTAGACATTGCCATTCTCGTCATGGTCGAGCACCTCGTAGAGGGCCTGCCATGAGCCGATATCGCTCCAGCCCAAATTCGCCGCCACGACCACGGCCTTATCGGTTTTTTCCATCAGGGCGTAGTCGATCGATTCTCCCGGGCAGCGCTGCATGTGCTCGAAGGAGAACCGGTAGAAGCGTCCATCCCGGGTACCGGCTTCCACTGCCTCGGTCATCGCCGAAATGATATCTGCAGCGTGGACTTCCATCTCCGACCGGAAGGTAGCGATGGAGAAGGCAAACATCCCGCTGTTCCAGAAATAATTACCGGCCGCCAGGTATTGCTCAGCAACGTCAAGTTCTGGTTTCTCCTTGAACGACAAGACCCGGCCGTCCTCGTCTCCTTCGATGTAACCGTAGCCGGTCTCCGGATTCTGTGGTTCGATGCCGAAGGTGACGATAGCACCGGCACCGGCCTTTTGAGCCGCGGTCGCCACTGCCCGGTTGAAGGCATCAATATCGCTGATCAGGTGGTCGGCAGGAAGGATCAGCAGGGTCACCTCCGGGTCACCACCCACGCGGTTGACATACTCCACCGCACCCGCGATTGCCGGCGCAGTATTGCGGCCAACCGGTTCGAGCAGGATGGTATAATCCTGGCCCAGTTCGAGCTCGTCAATCTGGCTCTTGGTGATGAAACGGTGATCTTCGCCGACCACGATGATAGGCGGCAGGCTGCCTGCAATGGTGCCGACCCGGTTGATGGTATTCTGCAACAGCGACGCCTGATCGGTGAGGCACAGCAGCTGCTTGGGATAGATTTCGCGGGACAGCGGCCAAAGCCTGGTTCCCGTTCCTCCGGCCAGAACCACCGGCTGGATTGTTGCCATTGATATCTCCTGTTAAACTAAGTCAGGTGCACTTTTCGGGGAGTCGCACCAGTTTTTCAGCTCCTGTTAACCTCGGATAAGGGCAAGCAGCTCTGCGGTCTTCTGCTCAAGCAACGACTGATCCCCCCTGGTCTCCACATTGAGCCGCAGCAGCGGTTCGGTGTTTGATTTTCTGATATTAAACCGAAAATTCTCAAAAGCAACACTCAAGCCGTCAACCGTCTCCCTGCTGCCGCCGGGAAACGCCCTTTCCACGGCCGCAATCACTGCGTCGGCATCGTCGACCACCGAGTTGATCTCACCTGAAATTGGGTAGGCTTCCATGCGGGAGCCGATAAGTTCAGAAAGCGGTGCACCAGTTCTACTCATCATCGCATAGACCAGAAGCCAGGGGATCATGCCCGAGTCGCAGCAGCCGAAGTCGCGAAAATAATGATGAGCCGACATCTCCCCGCCGTACACAGCCTGTTCCTGCCACATCCGTTCCTTGATCAGGGCATGCCCGGTTCTCGTCTGCACAGGAATGCCGCCGGCCGCCTTGACGAGTTCAACGGTGTTCCAGGTCAGACGCGGGTCGTGCAGAATTTTGCCGCCCTTCTCGCGAGACAGCATCTCCTGGGCCAGCAGTCCCACCATATAGTAGCCTTCAATGAAATTGCCCTGCTCATCCCAAAAGAAGCAGCGATCACAATCTCCGTCCCAGGCAATGCCGAACTGGGCCTGATGCTCAATAACGGCAGCTGCTGTCTCTTTTCTGTTGTCCGGCAGCAGAGGATTAGGCACGCCGTTCGGGAAAGTGCCATCCGGCTGGTGATGAAGCCTGATGAACTCGACCGGCAATATTTCCTCGAGCAGGTCAATGACAGCACCGGCACAGCCATTGCCGCTGTTGGCCACCACCTTCATTGGAGCCAGAGAGTCAAGCGGTACATGGCCAAGCAGGTGATCGATGTAGCTGGTCTTATCCTCCAACCTGAGCTGGCTGCCGCGTCGCTCACCCGCTTCAGGCACCCTTCCCTCGACGATCATCCGGCCTATTTCGTAAAGTCCGCTATCGCCCGTCACCGGCCGGGCTCCCTGCTGAACGAATTTCATGCCATTATAATCGGCCGGATTGTGGCTGGCGGTGATCATGATACCGCCGTCAACTCCTTGATCGGCAAGACTGAACGCACCGTGGTAGACCTCTTCGGTGCCGCACAACCCCAGGTGCAGCACATCCACACCCATCCGGTTGAGTCCTGCCGCCAGAGCCTCGGTCAACTCCGGGCTCGACAGACGTATATCGTGACCAACCACAAGTTTTGCCGGCTTAAGAAGAAAGGCGAAACACCTGCCTATCTGCTCCGCCATTTCAGCGTTAAGTTCATCCGGTACCCTCCCTCTGATGTCGTAGGCCTTGAAACTAGCCGGTCTTGTACGATCCATTTTTCATTCCCTTTTTCTGAAAGACTGTTATATTCGTCTGGCAACGCCAAAGGGATTAAATTTACTCTTATCCGAGTTTGTTAGTAAAGATTATCTGACAGATTAACTCAACATGAAAGGAATTATTCTAGCCGGTGGATCCGGCACCAGGCTCTATCCGCTCACCAAGGTCATCAGTAAACAGCTTATTCCGGTCTACGACAAACCGATGATCTATTACCCGCTGTCGGTTCTTATGCTGGCCGGCATCAGGGACATTCTGCTCATTTCAACTCCCCATGACCTTCCTCATTTCCGGGAATTGTTCGGCGACGGCGCTCATCTGGGCCTGAATATCAGTTACGAGGTGCAGCCGGCCCCTGAGGGGCTGGCCCAGGCCTTTGTTATCGGCAAGCAGTTCATCGGCAACGACTCAGTCTGCCTGATTCTGGGTGACAATATCTTTTTTGGACCACGCTTTACCTCTATCCTGGTCAATTCCGCCAAGCTTGACTCCGGCGGCCTGATCTTCGGCTATCTGGTGCGCGATCCCGAGCGCTACGGCGTGGTCGAGTTTGATGACAATTACGACGTGGTTTCGATCGAGGAAAAACCGCGGGCACCAAAATCGAAATACGCGGTTCCCGGACTTTACTTTTATGACAACCAGGTAGTGTCCATCGCCGAAGATGTGCAACCCTCAGCCCGTGGGGAACTGGAGATTACCGACATCAATCTCACCTATCTGAGACAGGGTAATCTGCGGGTAGAGCCGCTGGGTCGCGGTTTCTGCTGGCTCGACACCGGAACCCACGAATCGCTGCAGCAGGCCGCGAGTTACGTCCAGGCCGTACAGGAACGTCAGGGACTTAAAATAGCCTGCATCGAGGAGATCGCTTACCAACTCGGTTATATCACCCTCGACGAACTGGCAGCCCTGGCCCATGACACCCTGAAGAATCAATACGGCCAGTACATCATGGAACTTGTGGAAGAACACAGGAACAACGCTTGATTCATGAATATCCTGATTATCGGCAGCGACGGCCAGCTCGGCTTTGACTGCGCCAAAGTATTGTCAGGTACATACCAGGTCATCCCAGTTGATTTCCCCGAGATAGATATCACCAGCCGACAGAGCCTCGACAAGGCCTGGGCCGCTCACCAGCCTCAAGTGGTGATCAATTGCGCCGCTTACACGGCGGTGGACAAGTGCGAAACTGAAACGGACGCCGCCTGGCGCGTCAACGCCGACGGACCTCGCAATATCGGTGAAATTGCCATGGAATATGGCAGCCGAGTTATTCACGTATCCACCGACTATGTTTTCGACGGTAAGAAACAGGTGCCGAGCCCCTACGTCGAGGACGACCCGGTAAACCCGCTGTCCGAGTACGGCCGTTCAAAACTGGCCGGGGAGCAGATGCTGCAGGCCCGCTGTCCGGCAGCCCTGATTCTGCGCACTGCCTGGCTCTATTCTGCCAACGGTCCGAACTTTTTAAAAACTATGCTCAGGCTGGCCCTGTCTGATCCTGCCAGAGCATTTACCATCGTCCACGATCAGTTCGGCTCAATGACCTGGTCCTTGACCCTGGCGACTCAGATCGAAAAACTGCTCGACACCGACCTGAGCGGTATCGTTCACACCACTGCAGACGGTTACTCGAGCTGGTACGAGGCGGCCTGCTACTTCCTTGAGAAAATGGAGGTTGCTCACTCTTTTGTTCCCTGCACCACCGAGGACTATCCCACCCCTGCCCACCGGCCAGCCAACTCGATCCTGCGCAACAAGGTGCTCGATGACCGCGGGATATCGCTATTCCGATCCTGGCAGGAAGATGTAGATCGCTTTACCGAAGAGCACGGCAGCCAACTTCTTGAAGAGGCCCGAGCCGAACGTGCTGCTTCCTGAAAAGTAAAAGGGCTGCGTTACAATACTCATCGTGACCCCGATATGCTAGCGACCGGTCGTATGGGTCAGGCTGCAGGCGGGGCGCTCCGAGTTATCCTGCGCGAGGCTCTCTTCGCGGCTAAATTCTTCAGTCAGGGCATCGATCAGCTTTTTCTGTTCCAAATCGATTTCAACAAAATTAAAACCGGCGATATGAAAATTCGGGATCGGGTCTGGGCGGCACCATATGCATCTGATCTTGAGCAGCAGCTCGGTTCTGCCGGCCACCTCTTTAGGCAGGATCAGACGCACCGCGTAAATTGTATTCTTTTCTATCGGACGCACACTCACCAGCATTAAACCTGCGGTTGAGATATCGGTCAGATGGCCGATAATATCCTTGCTCTCCTGGTCAAACAGCCGCAGGTAGAACACCAGCCGGCACCGTTCAACCGTCCGATTCTCAGTAGTTGGAGAATGCTCTGTGGACCGTTCTTTTTTTTTCATCTTCTCTCTCCTGAGAGCGGCGTCAATTCGATTTCTCCGACAGCCCCCATCGTCTCGCCGCAGATGATCAGCACACCGCGCAGCAGCGTCATCGATTTGGCAACTTCCAAAGCCCGCTCAATACCTGCGCCGGGCTCCTTGGCGCACCCCACTTCATTACCCAGTCGGGTGGCTGCCGCATCGGCGACAAATGCCGAATCCGCGACCACGGTCACCGAATCGGCCAGACCAAAACTCAAGCTGTGGCCAACCGTCCCCGACGAAGTGCAGACACCCAGAGGCGTTTGCGCGGGCATAATAGTGAGTCCCAGCCGGTTGCTCAATGGCGACTGGCCGGCGAAGATCGAAACGGTGAGAGCAACGCTTCTGCTCATAAACAAATCACCGCCATTTTCCACAATAATCTCTTTGTGTCCCGCATCAAGAAGCCCCTGCCCGACACCTTCGGCTATACCCCCTGCGACTGCTGCCATCGGCCCGACCCCGGCATGGCTTGCAGCTTCGAACATGCGGCGTACAATCGGCGGTGCGAGTTCGTCTTTCTCGAGCGGAAATAGTGCGGTGGCGAACTCGGGATATTCGGCCAGATAATTTTCGATCTGCACACGAAAGCCGGTCGCCAGCTCACCTGCCTCAGCAGTCACATCGCTCGTGGCCAGGATGTGCAGGTCTGTTTCTTTAAGTGCGAAATAGGAAGACACCAACTGCTCTTCACTGGCGAGACTGCGATAACTTCTCCGGCGATAGGATTTGGGCGCTCTTGTCTTCACCCCACTCTTCATGGTTGCAACGGCTACTCAGGTGCGATTTGAATTTCCTGGGTGGTCTGCTCCTCGTCCTCATCCTGGCTCAGCATTGACGACATTTCTTCGATGACGATGGCCGGCTTTTTATGACGCAAGGCCTCGCGAATTTCCGGATCTTTTATGAGCTCCCTAGTGAAATCGGACATTTTATTGAGTGTGGGACAGGAGCGGCAGGTCCTCAGCATTTCATTTTCCGGCGCCATCAGCGTTCCCAGAAGCATGTGTACCAGAATCACCAGAATTAACGC
>JABDQA010000152.1 GCA_013042475.1 Desulfofustis sp. | reverse complement strand
AAACACCATGAACCGCTGATCACACTGCTGCTCTCCCAGACCGACAAGTTCAGGGACAAAAGGCTGATACCGGCTTTCTACCAGCCCAAGGAGATCATCGACAAGCTCGGCGACGCCTACTGCAAATCTTATTATCTGGGGGTAATTTTTGAACGGCGGGCCAAATATCATCTGAAACTGGGCGGACCCGGAGCCGGTACGGTAGCCCACGGCTGGCTCGTTAAAGCCATGGACGAATACAAGGACGCCCTGACCAATTGCGACCCCGGCAACCAGAAAGCGGTGCTGAGGCTGAACTCCTGTGTACGGCTGATGAACAACAACCCGGAGATCCAACCGGACAGCTCGGAGCAAAGAGAACCCCTGCTCGATTCTTTTGATACGCCCCATTGAGGGTAGAGATGCCTATTGGGGACAGAATTGAATTCTGTCCCCAATAGGCAAACCCCTCACTCTAAAAGTCCCCGACCCTATTTCTCCCCTTTCCAGTCCTTGATCATCCGTTTGGTCTGGTTGATCCGCTTGGTTATCAGAATCGAGCGCGGACAGGCCTGGGTGCATTTAAAATGGTTCTGGCAGGGCCAAACCCCGTCTTCGGCATCGAGTACCAGCAACCGCTCCTCGGCCCCCTTATCGCGGGAATCGGCCAGAAACCTAAAGGCCTGGGCGATGGCCGCCGGACCGATGAAGGACGGATGCTCCTCGGAAACAGGACAGGCCGAGTAACAGGAGGCGCAGAGGATGCAGTTGGTGGAGTCGTCAAACACCAGCCGCTCCTCCGGGGACTGGATGCGTTCCTTCTCGGCCACCTCTTCGTCGTTGATCAGGTACGGCTTGATGGCCTTGTACTTGGCGAAAAACTCCGACTGGTCGACGATCAGATCGCGCTGCACCGGCAGGTAGCGAAGCGGCTCGACCACTACCGTGTCACCGTCGTTCACGGCCACATCCTTGACCAAGGTCTTGCAGGCCAGTCCGTCCTGGCCGTTGATGCGCATGGCGTCCGAACCGCAGACACCATGGGCGCAGCTTTTCCTGAAGCCAAGGCTGCCGTCCTGAAAGCGTTTTATATCCATCAGGGCGTCGAGCAACCGGGCATTGGGGTCTATCTCCACCGAATACTCCTGGTAGTGCGGAGCGTCGTCGATATCGGGGTTGTAACGCTGTATTTTAATCGTGATCTGCATCGATCTCCTCCTTTACTGCTAGTAACTGCGCGGCTTCGGTTCCCAGATCGAGGTGTCGACTTCTTTAAAGTCGAGCCTCACCTCGTTGCCTTCGAGATAGGCAAGGGTATGCTTGAGCCAGTTGTCGTCGTCCCGCTCGGGATAGTCTCTACGGCTGTGGGCGCCCCTGCTTTCCTGCCGTTTCAGCGCCGATTCCGCGGTGATCAGCGACAGGTCGAGCAGATTGCCGAGTTCGATAAGTTCGAGCAGGTCGGTGTTGAACTGCTTGGTCGTGTCCTGGACGCGAACGGTTACATAGCGCTCGCGCAGTTCCTTGATCTCCTCGACGGCCGCAGCCATGTCTTTCTTGTTGCGGTAGATACCGATTTTCTCCATCATCGTGGTCTGCATCTCATCAGTAATGTAACCGCCGTGCGGGCCCTCGGCACCATCTGTCAGACGGCTGATAAAGGCCTGTGACTCGGCTGAAGCGGACTCGTCGACGGCCGGCACGGCCGCCTGCTTGACATAATCGGCGATGTGCAGACCGGCGCGACGGCCGAAGACCACCAGGTCGAGCAGACTGTTGGTTCCCAGACGATTGGCGCCGTGCACCGAGACACAGGCGCATTCACCGGCGGCGTAGAGCCCTTCCACCACGGTTCCGTCCCTGTCAAGTAGCACCCTGCCGTCGGTGTCCGTCGGAATGCCGCCCATGGCATAGTGGGCGGTGGGCAGCACCGGGATCGGTTTGTCGGCCGGGTTGATGCCCAGGTAGGTTTTACAGAAACCGGTGATATCTGGAAGTTTGGCGGCCAGCACATCGGCACCCAGATGGGTGGCGTCGAGGTGGACGTAGTCGTCTATCTTGCGGTCGCCCCTGATACCCTTACCCTCGAAAACCTCTGTCTGAATCGATCGGGCAACAATATCTCTTGGCGCCAGGTCGAGCAGGGTCGGTGAATAGCGTTCCATGAACCGTTCACCGTCGCGGTTGCGGAGGATGCCCCCCTCGCCCCGAACGGCTTCGGAAATGAGGATGCCCAACCCCATGATGCCGGTGGGGTGAAACTGGTAGAACTCCATATCTTCGAGCGGAATTCCCCTCCGGGCGCATACCGCCGGGCCGTCGCCGGTGTTGGCATAGGCGTTGGATGTGATCTTGAAGATGCGGCCAAAGCCGCCGGTGGCAAACAGCACCGCCTTGGCGGCGAAGATGTGCAGCTCGCCGGTTGCCAGTTCGACGACCACCAGCCCCTTGCAGACGGTGTCGTTTAGGATCAGATCTACCACCTGGAACTCATCGAAGAACGAGACCTCGTTTTTGATACACTGCTGATAGAGCGTCTGCAGGATCATATGACCTGTTCGATCGGCTGCATAACAGGCACGGCGTACCGGACCTTCACCGAAATTTCTGGTGTGGCCGCCGAAGCGCCGCTGATCGATTCTTCCCTCCGGCGTGCGGTTGAAGGGCAGCCCCCGGTTCTCCAGATCGTACACCGCCTGAACCGCCTCCTCGGCGAGGATATTGGCGGCCTGCTGGTCGACCAGGTAGTCACCGCCTTTGACCGTGTCGAAGGCGTGCCATTCGGGCTTATCTTCTTCGACATTGCCCAGCGCTGCGCTGATGCCGCCCTGGGCTGCCCCGGTGTGGCTGCGGACCGGATAGAGTTTGGATAGTACCGCCGTTTTCGACTTGCGGCTCGCCTCCAACGCGGCATACAGACCGGCGCCGCCGGAACCTACGATGATGGTATCGAATTGGTGAATCACGAGGGCCTCCTTGGCTGAGCTTGGATGATTTTATGCATAGCGACACGTATTAAAGCAGTTAGCGGCGGTCCAAACAAGACTTTTCTGGTAGAGTGGAGCTGCCGGCATAAGGTGTTTTGAGATCTACGAATGCGGGGCAGCTGGGATAACAAGTTTCACCCGGGAACTTAATAGGACAGGAGACTGCAGGTCACGATAACTATGATGAAAAGATGCGAATGGTGCGGCGACAATCCGCTCTACCTGGCGTATCACGATGAGGAGTGGGGACTACCGGTGCGGGACGACAGGATGTTGTTCGAGTTTCTCGTCCTCGAGGGTGCCCAGGCGGGCTTGAGCTGGCTGACCATTTTGAAAAAACGGCAGAACTACCGACAGGCCTTTGACAACTTCGACATCGAGCGGGTCGCCCGCTACACCGAAGGCGATGTGGCCCGATTGCGCGCTGATGCGGGCATCGTCCGCAACCGGCTGAAGATTGAGTCGGCTATCAACAATGCCAGAGAAGTCCTCGATCTGCAGCAGCAGTGCGGCTCTTTCAGCGCCTATCTCTGGGAGTGGGTGGACCACACTCCCCTGCAGAACGGCTGGCGGCAGCTGGCCGCGGTGCCGGCCAGCACACCGCTCTCCGATGCACTCAGTAAAGATTTGAAGAAGCGGGGCTTTACCTTCTTCGGCTCGACGATCTGCTACGCCTTCATGCAGGCCGTCGGCATGGTAAACGACCACGTCACCGACTGTTTTCGGTATGAAGAGATAAAGGCGCATGCGCCTTAACGTGCGCGACGATTAGAGCTTTTTCAACTGCGCAACTATATCTGCCGGCTCCATGCGCACCGTGTGGTCGACATCGAGAAAGGCATAGCTGATCTGCCGGTCGGTATTGACCAGGTAAGTTGCCGGAACGGGCAGCTCGAAACTGTCGTCACCGTTGGCGCCCGCCACGTCGATGCCGAACTTGTCGTATAGTTTCAGCAGCTCGTCATCGAGGCGAAAGACAATACCATACTCGACCGCAACTCTGTTGCCCTGATCCGAGAGCACGTCGAAGCTGAGCTGGTGTTTCTCGGCCATCGTCAGCGAGCCGTCCGGCAGCATCGGGGAGACGGCGATAAGGCTTGCCCCCGCCTGTTGAATTTCCGGATAGATGTTCTGCAGCGCCTTCACCTGAAGATTGCAGTAAGGTCACCAGACGCCGCGGTAAAAAGTCACGATGGCCGGGCCGCCGGTCAACCGCTGCTGCAGTGAAATCGTCTCACCGGTGGCATTGGGCAGCTCGAAGAGCGGGGCCGTATCCCCGGCCTTGAGAGCCCTGTCGATCACATCAGAGGCCTTGAGCGTGGCCATGGCCCCGCTCATGATCTCCACCACTTCAGGTGGCGCCTGTTTGAGAAATCCTTCTTTCTGCGCTGCGAGCTGTTTTGCAAGGGTCTGCATGGATAGGTCTCCTTTAGTGGAATGTATTAGGATGCAAGGGGTTGCATGGGGACGCAATTGAGTTGTCTCCCCCTCGATTCAGGCAACTCGTCAACCGGGCGTGATCCCCACCGCATCCTTGCCCCGCGACTTGATTCTGAACATGGCTTCATCGGCCAGTGCCAGAAGGCTTTCCCGGTCTTCTGCATCATACGGGTAGGTGGCGATCCCGAAGCTTGCAGACATGTGTACTTCCAGCCCTTTGCTGGTCAGATAGGTGGTTTCCTTCATACAGGCCCGTATGTGCTGGGCGTGAGCCAGGGCCTGCTCCTTGCCGAAACCCGGCAGGACCAGCACGAACTCGTCGCCGCCGTAAGCGACGCCGAAGGCCGGCTCGGTCAGATTCTCCCGGAAGGTCGCCGCCACCTCCCTGAGGGCCTGGCTGCCGTTCAGATGTCCATGGGTATCGACAATCTGCTTGAAATTATCCATGTCTAGAAACACCAGGGAGAATGGCTTTGCTGTCTCCTCGCTCTTGCTAATCAGCCTGTCCAGGGACTTGTAGAGATAGCGGGTGTTGAACAAATCGGTGAGGCTGTCGTGGTTGGCCAGGTAGCGGAATCGCTCCCTGCTTTTGCGCAGTTTTTCCTCGGCGACCCTTTTTTCGGAGTTGTCAATCAAGATCCCTTCAATAAAGGTCTTACCGTCTGTTCCTTCGGCTAGCCGGGCGCTTATCTGGGCCCAGACCGTTTTGCCGTCGGGCCGTACCATCTCTACCTCGTAGTTTCTGACCAGCTGCCGGGACCTCAGTGCGGCAAGCAGGGCCTCGCGGTCTTCAACGTTTTTATAGAAGCCTTCGACGCCGCCGGGATAGTTGAGCATTTCCGAGGTCGTCTCGAAGCCGAAGGTGCTGGCAAAGGCGGGATTGGCCCTCAACAGCCGCCCGTCAAGGGTGGCCTGATACATGCCCTGAACCGCATTTTTATACATGGTGCGATAGCGAAACTGGACCTGCTGAAGATCGTCGAGGGTATTCTTGATCTCGGTCAGGTCGGTGAGGAAGACAAAATGACCGATCGGGTCATCATCCTGGTCACGGATCATGCTCCGTTTGCAGAGCAGAGGGATGGTGCCGCCGCCGTCCATATAAAAGTCCGCCTCGAAATTCAAGTGATGGCGGTTGGCGAAATGAACAAACACGCTGTCTTTGACATAGAGATCCTCAATCGGTTTATCGACCACATCCTCCCGATCTCTGCCGATCAGCTTGAGGAACGTCTCGTTGCAGGAAATGATGTTCGAGTATCTGTCCAACTCCAGGTATCCTTCCGAAGTAAAATCAATAACCCGCTTGTACCTGGACAGACTCTTCTCAATCTGCGTTTTGCAGTTAATCCTCAGATCCTCGAGCTCCTGCTCGAGTTCTCTGATGCGCATCTCGAGTTTATCTGCACCCTGCTCTAACATCGCCAATACATTTGCACCATTAAACGTGTGTGATATAGATGTGTCGATATCATCTATCGTAGGACATGTAGATTAATGTAGGTCGAAATCCCCAAGAGACAAGATCGGCAGTAGTGAGAATTCGAGATGCCGGAGTGGATTTTACAGGCATATGCCTGAAATTCGCTTCCGGTGATGAATGAAATCCATAAGCAGTGCAATGAAAAGTTCGGCACCGATTTCAAGTTCCCATTGCGGCCGAAAAGCATGTAAACTGGGGGAAAAGAGCAATTTCGAGTATCCCGGGCACCCCTATTGCATGGTATTAACCCTACAGGAGGAGTGAGTTATGAGCTGGTTCAATGGCGCAGTCCCGGATGACTGCCAGGAGTGTCAGACCGAGGTGGAGCTGGTTATCGTACCGCGGACGGTCGATATCGGTGGCTTCGAGGTTCACCGCGCCCTGCCGTTTAAGAAAAAACGAATGGTCGGTCCACTCATTTTCTGGGACCAGATGGGACCGGGCACCTTTGCTTAAGATCACAGCGTCGAAGTTAGGCCCCACCCCCATACCGGCCTCTCGACCGTAACCTATCTGTTCGACGGCAGCCTGGACCACAAGGACACCCTGGGTAATGATATGCGCATCGTCCCAGGCGACGAACGGGAGTTCATCCCGCTGCCCGATCTGCCATTTCCCAGGCCCTAACAGACGCTACTGCTCAACTTCGGCGTCAAAGGCCAGGTAGTAATACCTGTTCAGGTCGACGATGCCGGCCTCGCCGCCATGGTAGTCGTCAAATTCCTTCTGGAACCAGTCATACACCTCCCAGAAATCATCGGCCTCCCGGTTGACCCCGTATTTGCTGATCCGGTTGATATATTCCTCGCTGCCGTCGTAGTTTTTCAGAATATCGAAGAAGTCGGGCAGGTCCTGGGCTTCCACGATCAAGAAATAGTTGGGATAGGAACTGACGAAGCCATCAAGAAAATCGGCCCGATCTTTGCTCGGATCCAGGGCTGAAGATTCACGAAAGAGATATCTGACGTTGTCATGCCAGCGATCAATGACGATCGAAATGACTTCGTCCTCTTTGCCCGGGATATTGGTGATCCGCACCCAGGCGACATTGGCATTGTGATCTGCAACATGGCTGAAAAAGCTGACACCGGGTGCCGATACCGCTACGAACCCCTGCATGATGTCTTCGACATGTTCATACGTATCGGGCAACGGTGGATATTTTTTCCCCGCCGGCAGGTAGTTCTGATCAAAATCGATGCCAGCGGCGTTGATCTGGTTGCGGACCAGGTCTTCGATCAGTTCTCTTCTGGGCTCTTCGGTGGTGAACGTCATCTTGGCGGGAATCTGTGCAGCCGTGTACTGCAGGTTCTTGGGCTTTATTCCCTGATACCAGGAGAGAAACATGTCCCGCCGCTGCTCGGCCGGCATGAAATCGATGAAGTAGCTCTCACCCTCGATCCGCAAGGCGTCCATGTAGAATCTGGTGGCCAGTTGGTGTCCGGCCGTGCCGTAGACGTCGAAGCCCGCCACCAGCGAGTAGTAAATACGCTCCAGAAGGGGGTAGTCGATCACCCACATGGTCTTGGGCAACCCGCCGAGGACGCCGCGATGCACCGAGGCGCTGTCGAAGTGCCGATAGACGGTGAGCAGCGGGCTGTCATCAAACCGGTTGCCTTTCCATAGCATGGTCGTGTCCAGCCCATCGGGGTAATGGGCACTGTAAAACTCCTGGCGGGCCTTGTAGAAATCCACCGCCCAGGCGTAGTGGGGGTTGTCGAACAGCGACCTGGCCAGGGAATAGTGACTGCCCATCTCCCCGGGCAGCCGCAGATTCTCATAGTGAAGCTTCAGGAAGCCGGGAAATTTGACGGCCAGGTCATAGTCCGGATCCATGAACATGATCCAGAAATGGTCATCGATGACGTTCAGGGCCACCTGCCCCTTGCAGACCGGACCGCGGATATAGGTCCTAATGGTGTATTCCGCGTTATCAAGCATCCACTGGTAGCGCGAGCGTACTGGTATCTGCTCGAAAGCGTCAATGGGGTTGGCGCTGCGTAACGCATCGTAGCCGATCAGGTGCGGTGGCCGAACCCACTCGGGGGTGATAAACAACTCCTGCACGCGCTGGAAGTGATCTTCGCCCATATCAAACACCATGTGCGTCTTGTGGACGATAGTCGAGTAGATCTTCCTGAACCGGTAATAGACCCTGTTGGTTTCGGGGGCGTCGTAGGGCCGCACCGTGGCGACGATGTCAATATCCTCGCCAGGACCCGTTTTGGAGCGCACCATCTCGTAGAAATCGCCTGAGCCGGTTTCAAACGTCAGGTGAGCCAGAAAAAGATGTTCGTAGAGATAGCGGGCGGTCATCTGGTATTTCGGATCGGGCTGGTTTAAAAAGGCCTCCCATTTGTCGATCATGTGCTGATCTTTGTTCGGCACCGCCTTGAGCAGTTGCTGCTCCTCGGCAGAAGGACCCTTGGCCCCTTGCCCGAGCCAGCCGGCAATGGCGTTGAACTCTTCGTTGGTCAGCGGCGGAAAGCCAAACGGCATGCCGTTGTTGGGATGTTTTTTTAGATATTTTTTGAGCTCGTCGCCATTCTCGGCGCAGGTCAGGTCACCCGCCTCGGGATAGTAGGAGCCCACCACGTCCGGAGACAATCGCTTGTGGTCGAGCAGCATGTACATGATGGAATCGGAGTGGCTCTGACCCCGCTCCTGGATCACGCTGGAAAAACCCTTCTCCCGCCACTCACTGGTGGAATGCGCGTCGACGAGAAGACGGCTCGGGTCCATGGTCTTGAGCCGGCCGGCATTGTAGATCGCCTCCTTGGACGCGCCGCGCACCAACCCGTCCCAGGAACTGAGCTTGAGCTGGCAGGGGGAGTTGTAGCAGGAATGGCAGACCACACAGCGCTTGACCAGCACCGGCTCCACGTCGGCGAGGTAATTGAGCTGCCGGGCGGGCGCCACGAACTGGTAGGCGGGCGTCTGCGGCGGCGGCTGGGCGCAGCCGAAAAGCAGAGATAAAAGCACCAGAGCGATACCAAGAGAGAGCCTCATAACATCTCCATATTATAACTTAATTTTTATATCCGATTGCTGATCTCAGTGGTTGTTCGCACCATCGTAGCTGGCGGGATGGGGAAAATCAATGCGAAATTGATTTTGCCCCACTGGGCTAAAAATGGGTCATCCTGGTGCTAGGGCACTATAGCGGGATAAATCC
>JABDQA010000149.1 GCA_013042475.1 Desulfofustis sp. | reverse complement strand
AATAACGCCAGCAGTAAAGCATGGGACGAATTAACCTGGGCCTACCATTTTATGCTGGCGACAGGAGATGATACCATTCGGTGATGTGATTATTTTTCTTCTTGAGAACATTTCCGTGGCCAGGACTTTTCACATCACCCCAGAGTACCTATGGTGTTGGGCATTACAAAGGGGCTTACACTGCCCTTTGGATCCATTAACGAAGACAGAGAGGAAGCACCATGTACAGGTTGATATATAAAAGCAGGAGTATTCTGGTAGAGGTTGATATGCAGACGATTAATGATATCGTCGAACGCAGCAAGGATCTGAATATCAAGAACCAGATAAGCGGTGCATTGATTGCCACCAGAACCCATTTCCTGCAGGTTATTGAAGGGGAGTTTGCCCCCGTGAACCAGACTTTTTTTCGCATCGCCTCAGATTCCCGACACGAAAACCTGGAACTCGTCTCGTTCAATCAGATGGAGAAACGGCTGTTTGAGGGGTGGGTAATGAAAGGTTTTGGTATCTTCGACTTAAACAGCGATCTGGAAGCGGCGCTGAAGAAGAAGTTCGGTGTCGAAGAGGGAGGCGTAAGGCTGCCAACCCAGGAGTGGGCAGCTCTTTCCCTTATGCATGATATCAAATTGATCCATCAATAGTTCACTACCGGATGGAGGCACTTGATCGCTTTACCCATGAGTCGCACAATCAGCGTATTCCTGTTAGTCGCCCCCGGAGCTCAGCTCCGCTGATACAACTTGAGTTAAGGTTCTGCTCGAACGGTAACAGACATACGACTCAAAAGGGGGAGCGACATTGTATCATGCACCCCGTTTACCATTTTTTGCTCATTGACCCGTCTGTTTCGATCTCTTATATATTAGTTATACCCCTGATCCAATTGATAGGGATTTGCTTGACGCTTTCAGGAAAAGCATGTATAAATCCGGCCTGAAATTACGATGATCATTGTAATAAACTGAATTTTACAATGATTTCAGGATACTAATTGATTTCGGCTTGATAGCCGGGTCCTGTGCAACAAAGGATCACGAACCCCGCCAGGTCCGGGAGGAAGCAACGGTAGTGACCCCCTTTGTGTGATGCAGGGTGCCCGGCTATCATTTTTTGGTGTACAGTTCTAAATCCAGACTGGTATCCCATGTCCTACCTGGTGTTTGCAAGAAAATATCGTCCCCAGACTTTCGAACAGGTAGTTGGCCAGACACCCGTGGTCAAGACCCTCCAGAACAGCCTGAAACGCGATCGCGTGGCCCATGCCCTGCTGTTTTCAGGGGTGCGGGGAGTGGGCAAGACAACCCTGGCCCGACTCATGGCCAAATCTTTAAACTGCCAGGAAGGTCCGACCGAGGTCCCCTGTAATGAGTGCCCTTCCTGTGTAGAGATAAGTGGTGGCTCGGCCCTGGATCTTCTGGAAATAGATGGCGCTTCCAACAGAGGCATCCAGGAAGTCAGGGAGCTCAAGGATAAGATCAAATTCATGCCGACCTCGTCGCGCTACAAGATTATCATCATCGACGAGGTGCACATGCTCACCAACGAGGCTTTCAACGCATTGCTGAAGACCCTCGAGGAACCCCCGGCTCACGTCTATTTCATTTTTGCGACCACGGAGTTACACAAAATACCGGTCACCATCTTATCACGCTGCCAGCGGTTCGAGCTGCGACGCGTCGGTTCGGAGGAGTTGAGCGGACATTTTCATAAATTAGCTGAGATGGAAGGAGTGGAACTCAGCAAACCGGCACTCTCTCTGATCGTGAGGGAGGCGGACGGCTCAGTACGCGACGGTCTCAGTCTGCTGGATCAGGTCCTCTCCTACGGCGAATCGCCCATCGATGACAACGACGTGGTTGAAGTCCTCGGTCTGGTCAAGCGGGAAGTAGTGCTGAGTATCGCCGAGGCGCTGCTCACCGGTGATCGTTCAAAGGCATTGAGCATGCTCGCAGATGCCTTTGGTTTCGGCATGGATGTCAAGCGGTTCATCGCCGATCTGCTGGAATGTTTCAGAACTCTGCTGCTGATCAAGATCGGTAACTGCGAGCAACTGCTCCAGCAGAGCGATGAGGATACCGAACAGCTTCGCACTCTGGCTCAGACGCATCCTGTTGAATCGATTCATCACAAGCTCAACCTGCTGATGCAGACTGCCGATGATCTGCGTTTCTCCTTCCAACCTCGACTCACCCTCGAGACCTCCTTCCTGTCGATCATATCGGCAGGCGATGTGATCGGGGTTGAAACACTGCTGGGTAAACTCGACAACGCGCTCGACTCGCTGCCTGAACAGCCTGCAGTAAAGCAGTCCGCAACTTCTGACACGGCAAAATCAGAAGCTGCAACAGAAGAAAAAAAAAGTGAAGACGTCAGCACTGAAGAACTCCGCTCATCCCCTCCCCCGAAGCTGACCTTTACTCTGGAACCAGTCGATCAGATAGAGGAAGCTGAATCACAGTCTGAAGAGCCAATTCAGCCCCGCCGGGATGTGAGAAAGGACTGGTTGGAATTTATCGCTTTTCTCAAGAAGGAAAAGGAATGGATGGCCCAGAGTCTCCAGCAGACGGTATCGGTAAGGGAAGATAATAAGGAACTGCTGCTCGAGTTCGATGATCCCAACGACTGTTTCGTTCTCCGTTCAAAGGAAAACCGACAGATTCTGACCGAGTACGTACTTGACTTTTTTCAGCAGGATCTCAACGTTCGAATTATCAGTCCTGAGAACAGCAACGGCACTGGTGTACAAAATTTAGATGAACCGAAGCGGCGCCGCCAGCAACTTGCCAATCACCAGGTAGTGCGTATGGCCGAAGAAATTTTTAACGGCCGGGTGGGCGATATCCGCATATCCGAACCCAACAAATAATAAATTCAACGATAAACTGAACCCAGGAACTTTCCATGGATCTATCTTCTCTGATGCAGCAGGCTCGTGAGATGCACGAGAAAATGAACAAAGTGCAGGAAGAGCTTGCCTCGAAAAAAGTGACCGGCAGCGCCGGCGGCGGTATGGTAACCGTGCAGGCCACTGGTAAGGGAGAAATCATCTCGATTGCAATCGAGGACGAGGTGATCGACGCTTCCGAAAAAGATTTGCTTCAGGACCTGATCAGTGGCGCAGTCAACGACGCCCTGCGTAAGGCCCGCGAGCTGGCCAAATCGGAAATGTCCGGCCTGGCCGGCGGCGTCCAGATTCCCGGCCTCACCAACATGTTCTAGCGACGATGAGTGAAATCCAAGTGATCCCTCCAGCCCTTGAGCGGCTGGTGAGAAGCTTCTCATCGCTGCCTGGAATCGGAGCCAAAACGGCTACCAGACTGGCCCTGACCATCCTCAGGAAGCCAGCCTCGGAGGCTCGAGAAATGGCCGCCGCACTCAGCGAACTGCACAGCTCAATCAGGCTCTGCTCGGAGTGCATGGCCTTTTCAGAAACGGATCCCTGCAATGTCTGCGGCGATCCACGCCGGGACGGCACGCTCATCTGCGTGGTCGAGCAGCCGGCAGACCTGCTTGCCATCGAAAAAACCGATCATTACCGCGGCCATTACCATATCCTTCACGGAGTTCTTTCGCCCGTGGACGGCATCGGTCCCACTGAGCTGAAAGTCAAAGAACTCATGGCTCGCCTGGGACATGGCACTATCCAGGAAGTGCTGATTGCCACCTCCTCGACCGTGCCCGGTGAAGCCACCGCATCCTATCTGATCGATGCGCTTAGCCGCTATTCCGTTAAGCTCACCAGGCTGGCCTGTGGTATTCCCATGGGGATGGACATCAAATATGCCGACCAGCACACTCTGGCCCGGGCCATCGAGAGCCGCTTCGAAGCCCTCTGATTTCCATAATCTTCAACGATCACCGCAAATAATCTTGACAGTTTCCCCCAATACTGTTATGTGATGCAGGTTCTGTACTTGATGGAATGGGCGATCGTAACTATCTTTGCTAGCATTCCTGAAGTAAATGAATTATCTGTCTTTTGGCTGGCACCACTCAGGTAATTTTAGGCGCGTAGCTCAGTGGGAGAGCGCTACCTTGACGTGGTAGATGTCGGCGGTTCGATCCCGCCCGCGCCTACCAGATACAAAGGCTAAAGGAAGAACGGGGTGCGGTCCGTTTGCTCTTTAGCCTTTATTTTTCTATATGAGACGACGAAGTCTTTCTACGCAAAACGACGAAGAAATGGCAGAAATTGCAGTTAAAATAGACGATCAGGAAGAACGCTTCCCAGGTTCCATCACCGTGGCCGAAGTGCTCAAGTCCCTGATGTCAGGCAAGCAGCGCAAACAGACCATTGCGGTGTATGCCAACGACAAGGCCGTAGATCTCGATGTCGAACTGGCTGAAGATACCGTTATCGTACCGATTAAAAAAGACAGTCCCGAGGCCCTTGAGATCCTGCGCCATTCCACTTCCCATATCATGGCCCAGGCAGTCAGGGAATTGTTCGGCGAGGAAGTCAAGATCGCCATCGGGCCAGCCATCGAGAATGGATTCTATTACGATTTTCTGCGCGACACCCCTTTCAGCCCCGAAGATTTTGAAAAGATCGAGCAGAAGATGGCCGAGATAGCCGTTCAGGCGCTAAGCTTTTCGCACCGGGACATATCCCGGCAGGAAGCAATTGAGATGTTCCGCGAGCAAGGCGAGAAGTACAAGGTCGAGCTGCTCGAGGAAATGGTAGATGATACGGTCTCGATCTATCAACAGGGCAGTTTTGTCGACCTCTGTCGCGGCCCCCACATCCCTGACACTACCTGGGTCAAAGACTTCAAACTGTTGCGGGTTGCCGGTGCCTACTGGCGCGGCGACGAGAACAACGACGTGCTGCAGCGCATATACGGGACCGCGTTCTTTGATAAAAAAGCGCTTAAAAAACATCTCAACGATCTGGAAGAAGCCAAGAAACGAGACCACCGCAGGCTCGGCAAAGACCTGCAGCTGTTCACCATCAACGACCAGATCGGTCCCGGCCTGATCCTCTGGCAGCCCAAAGGCTCTCAACTCAGGAGACTGATCGAGGACTACTGGAAAGATGAGCACTACCGACATGGCTACGAATTGCTCTACACCCCGCACATAGCCCGGCACGATCTGTGGAACACCTCAGGGCATCTCGATTTCTATTCGGAGAACATGTACGCCTCGATGGAAATCGACAATGTCAAATACCAGCTCAAGCCGATGAACTGTCCATTTCACATCGGCGTCTACAAGAGCGACAAGAGGAGCTATCGGGAATTTCCAATCCGCTGGGCCGAACTTGGCACTGTCTATCGCTACGAGCGCGCCGGTGCGCTGCATGGGTTGCTGCGGGTGCGAGGCTTCACCCAGGATGATGCCCACATCTTCTGCCGGGAGGATCAACTCGACGAAGAGATATTCAACATTCTCGACCTCAATCTCCTGATTCTGAAGCGGTTCGGGTTCGAGGACTACGATGTCTACCTGAGTACCCGACCGGAAAAATCGGTGGGCTCGGATGAAATCTGGAAGAAATCGACTGAAGCTCTTAAGAAAGCACTGGAAAAGAAGGGGCTTGGGTTCCAGATCGATCCCGGCGAAGGCGTCTTCTACGGTCCCAAGATCGACATTAAAATCAAGGATCAGCTTGGGCGCTCCTGGCAGTGCTCAACCATTCAGGTTGATTTTAACCTGCCGGACAGGTTTGACATGACCTATACCGGATCGAACAATCGCGATCACCAGCCGATCATGATTCACCGCGCCCTGATGGGCTCACTGGAGCGGTTTGTCGGCGTTCTGATCGAACACTACGCTGGTGCCTTTCCGATCTGGTTCACCCCGGTGCAGGCCCGGCTCATGAATATCACTGACGATCAGTCGGCATATTGTGAAAGGGTTTACGATAAGTTGAGAAAAGCCGGGGTCCGAATAGAAAAAGATTTGCGCAACGAGAAATTGAATTATAAAATCCGCGAAGCGCAGATGGCCAAAATCCCCTATATGCTTATCATCGGAGAGAGAGAAAAGACTGACAACACCGTCACAGTCCGCATGAGAGACGGCAAAAATCTTCCACCGATGAGCATCGATGAATTTGCGGCGAAAATAGAAGAGGAGAGCCGTCAGGGAAGAGGTATCTGAGCTGCGGAGCAGGGAGGAGTTGTCTGCGTCCGGGAGAGGACAGTCAAGAAGGCAGACGGCAGAGATGGCACACAAGTAGAGGAGGCCCGATATTAAAAGAAGAGGAAAACCCACCCCGGGACAGCGAGAGGAGAAAGCAGTCATTAACGATGCCATCCGGCACGATCAGGTAAGACTGATCGGCGCGGATGGATCACAACTCGGCATCATGAGTACTGATGAAGCCCGGGAGCGGGCCTACGACGATGGTTTGGATCTGGTTGAGGTTTCGGCTGCTGCCAAACCGCCGGTATGCCGGATCATGAATTACGACAAGTACCGCTACGAACAAAAGAAAAAGCTTCAGGAAGCCAAGAAGAAACAGACAACGATCGAGACCAAGGAGGTTAAGTTCCGTCCCAAGACAGAGGAACATGACCTGAATTTCAAGATCAAACACATTCGAAAGTTTCTTGGCCAGAAAAATAAAGTAAAAATTACCATGCGTTTTCGGGGGCGTGAAATTGTCTATTCACAGACAATCGGCCTGGAAGCGATGAACAGGATCGCCGAGACTCTGGAAGACGACGCGACGATCCTGCAGCCGCCGACCATGGAGGGACGTCAGATGGTCATGTTCGTCGGTCCCAAGCTGCAGAAGTAAGAAAGGAGTTAATCACCATATAATCAAAAAAAATTAGGATGTTCGTTCAATATCAAGGCGCGGGTGGAATTTAACCGCGGTTATACATTTGATATCCCGAGGATCAAATTTTCTCACGCAACGCAGAGATTGGACGAAAAGACAATTTATTTGATAGAGGTTTCCCACCGGAGACGAGCACCGGCCGTCCCCCACCCACAGTCCGGCAGCGAGTCACGGTTTTATTTTGATTGCAAAGGAGTAGTGTTATGCCCAAGATGAAGACAAACAGAGGCGCTGCCAAGCGTTTTAAAGCTACCGGCACTGGTAAGATCAAACGCAACAAGGCGTTCAGCAGCCATATTCTGACCAAGAAATCGACGAAAAGAAAACGCAATCTCAGGCAGTCCGACCTGGTCGACAGTGCCAACGCCAAGGCGATCAAAAAGATTCTGCCTTACATGTAATGTCGTCCTCATTTATAAAGGCGATCTGAGATTATGACTTGCAGTGATAAAAGGAGTGAGTAATGCCACGAGTAACAAGAGGCTTTAAGGCCCGCAGAAGAAGAAACCGTGTCCTGAAACAGGCCAAGGGGTACCGCGGCGGCCGTCACAAGCTTTATCGTACGGCCACCGAGGCGGTAGATCGAGCCCTAGTCTACGCCTATCGGGACAGAAGAACCAAAAAAAGAGATTTCCGGCGGCTGTGGATCACCCGTATCAGTGCCGCTGCCAAGATGAACGGTACCAGTTACAGCAAACTCATGGGCGGTCTGAACAAGGCCGGTGTTGAGCTTGATCGTAAGGTACTCGCCAACATGGCGATCCTTGATCCCAACGCTTTTTCAGAAGTGGTGAAAATCGCAGCCGAAGCAAACGCGTAACTCCGACCCTTCTGTTCTGCTTTCAATGCCGGTTGCGATTTTCTCTAATCGTAACCGGCATATTGTTTTATTGAACTCCACCTTCATGCAATCATGGAACAAGAGCTAGAAAAACTACGCAGCGATGCCAGCGCCGAACTTGAGCGGGTGAGCAGTTCCAGCCAACTCGAAGAGTTTCGCATCAAATACCTGGGACGCAACGGCCAGCTCAGCGGATTGATGAAACAGCTTGGCGCGGCCGCCAAAGAGGACCGGCCGCGACTGGGCAAACTGGCCAATTCGGTGCGCGGCGACCTGGAACAAATTTTCACTCAAAAGAGTGCGGCTTTGGCCCAGCAGAAGGACAGCACTGAAAGACCGGATCTGAGTCTGCCCGGTCGGCGTCGAGTGAAAGGCAGCCTGCATCCGGTCACCCAGTGTATGGAAGAAATCTGTGAGATATTTGCCTCCATGGGGTTTTCCATTTCCGAAGGCCCGGACATCGAGCTGGACTACTACAATTTCGAGGCGCTCAACATACCTGAGCATCATCCTGCCCGGGACATGCATGATACTTTCTACATCGGCGATTCGGTCCTGCTCAGGACGCATACTTCGCCGATGCAGGCCAGGATCATGGAGGACAAGCAGCCGCCGATTCGTGTGATTGCGCCTGGCAAGGTCTACCGCTGCGACTCGGATATCACCCACACGCCAATGTTTCAACAGGTTGAGGGCTTTCTTGTCGACCGCAATATCTCTTTTGCCGATCTCAAAGGAGTACTCACCGTTTCCTTGCAGAAAATATTCGAGAAAGATCTAGCCGTGCGCTTCCGGCCCAGCTTCTTTCCCTTCACCGAACCGAGCGCCGAGGTCGACATCGCCTGCGTTATCTGCAGCGGTGACGGCTGCCGGGTGTGCAAAAAAACGGGCTGGATAGAAATCCTCGGCTCCGGCATGATCGATCCCGAAGTGTTCAAAATGGTCAACTACGACCCTGAGGTCTACAGCGGGTTCGCCTTTGGCCTTGGTGTGGAGCGTATCGCTATGCTTAAATACGGCATCGATGATATCAGGCTCTACTACGAAAACGATTTGCGTTTCCTTTCTCAGTTCTAAATTTCCCAAGAGTTTGCTATGAAGTTTACACGTGACTGGTTACAGAATTACGTAGATCTGGGTGAGTTGCCCCCCGAACAGCTGGCCGATGAGTTGACCATGGTCGGTCTTGAGGTCGACAGTGTTACTGAGCTGTATGAAAAACTCAGCGACCTGAAGACCGGACGGGTGCTCACTGTCGAACCGCATCCCAACGCCGACAAACTGACCCTTTGCACCGTGTCGGTTGGCCAGGAAACACTACAGATCATCTGCGGCGCTCCCAACGTGCGGGAGGGGCTCGGAGTGGTCGTTGCCCTTCCCGGCACCGTCCTGCCAGGGGATTTCAAGATAAAAAAATCCAAGGTCAGGGGCGTCGAATCACAAGGGATGCTCTGTTCTGAGCGAGAACTAGGGCTCAGTGAGGAGCATCATGGCATCATGGAACTGGGCGAGGAGATCGAGCCCGGATTATCTTTTGTTGAGGCGACCGGTCTCAAGGACATTCAGATCGAAGTCGACCTGACCCCTAACCGGCCCGACTGCGCTTCGGTAATTGGGGTGGCCAGGGAAACCGCAGGTATCCTTCGGAAAAAGATTTCAGTGCCATTCAAAAATACAGAACTGGCTGCCAACAGCAGTTCGTTTGCAGTCGAGGTTGAAAACCCGGAACTCTGTCCTCGCTACGCCGCCCGCTTGATCCAAGGAATCACCATCGGGCCAAGTCCTTGGTGGTTGAGAAAACGCCTCCTTTCGGTCGGTCTGCGTCCGATCAACAACGTGGTCGATATCACCAACTTCGTCATGCTCGAATATGGGCAGCCGCTGCACGCCTTCGATTTTGATACCCTGGCCGATAAAAAAATAGTCGTGCGTACGCCTCGCCCCGAAGAAAAGACCTTCACCACACTCGACAATGTGGAGCGCACACTCGACGACGACATGCTCATGATCTGCGACGGCAAGGAGCCGGTGGCCGTTGGCGGAGTTATGGGAGGGCTTTACAGTGAGGTTACCGAGAAAACCGTAAACGTGCTTTTGGAAAGCGCCTGCTTCAACGACGTCTCGATCAGGAAAACAGCCAGAAAACTGAATCTCTCCACCGATGCCTCCTACCGCTTCGAGCGAGGTGTGGACCCCGAGGGAACCATCGATGCGATGGAGCGGGCAGTCACCCTGATGGTTGAAATTGCCGGCGGCACCGCTGAACAAGGCGGGATCGACGTCAGAGTTGATCACCAGCCTGTGGTACTCTCTCTGCGGGCGTCCAGATCCGCAGCCTTGCTCGGGGTTGATTTGGGCATCGACGAACTCGCCGAACTGATCAATTCCATCGAAATCGGCTGCCAGAAGCAAGATGAAGACACCCTGCGGGTAGTGGTGCCGAGTTTCAGAGTCGACCTTGAGAGAGAAGCCGACCTCATCGAGGAGATAGCCAGACTTTACGGGTTCAACCGGATACCGATCACCCTGCCCGGTGTCGACTTAAGTTTTCCCGAACAGGACGAAGAACGCATCAAGAGAAATCAGGCAAGCCTGATTATGACCGATGCGGGGTTCAGCGAAGCCATCAACTACAGCTTTGTGTCCAACACCTACGACGATGCCCTACTTCTCGATGATTCAGACGTGCGTCGCCGTCATGTGCGTCTTCTGAATCCGCTGACCGAGGATCAGGATGTCATGCGCACCACCCTGCTGCCGGGCCTCCTCGAGAACATCAGGAGAAATCTAAACTATCAGCAAACCTCCTGTTACCTTTTTGAAATCGGCAAGGTTTTCCTACCCGTCGACGGGGAACTGCTGCCTGAGGAGCCGCTTCGTATTGCCGGCGTCCTGACAGGCAACCGCAATGGTGCCCATGCTCCCCTGCATTTCAAAGCCGAAGAGACAGATTTGAGCGACGCCAAGGGAGCAGTCGAGACCCTGTTGTCCGGTATGCGGTTGAACGACCACAAGCCGGAGCAGCAGATCGGCTTCACCACTACCGAACCGCACTCCTCTGAACCATACTGTGAAGAAGGCTATGGTATCAATGTGGTGTCCGGATCAACCGCCATTGGCACCCTCGGTAAACTGAAAAACGATATCCTGCTTCAATTGGGCATCAAACGAGATGTCTACTACTTCGATCTCGATTTTTCTGCTCTCGTCGCTATTGAGCCAGCGCCCAAAACGTTCTCGCCGCTTCCGGTCTACCCGTCGGTAAAAAGGGATATTGCCCTGGTGGTGCCAATCTCGGTGCCTGCTGGCGACCTCATTCAGACTGTTTTTGCCAGCGGCGAAAAACTTGTTGAACATTGTGAGCTGTTTGACGTATATCAAGGTGACAAAATCGGCAGCGGAATGAAGAGTGTGGCCTTGAGCATCACTTTTCGTTCGGCTACCAGGACCCTTACCGAGAAGAATGTCGAAAAGGCCCACGCCAAGGTGATGAAACTGCTCACCGACAAGTATGGCGGGGCTCTTCGTGAGGAATAAACGCATGAAAAAAAATAACGTGACCCGAAAAGAACTGGCCGAGGCGGTGTCTGAAAAACTCGGCTACCCTTTGAGCACCTGCTCTGAGATCGTCGACAGCCTTTTTGACTCGCTGAAATCGTCAATGCTTGACGGAACCTCAGTTAAATTAGTACACTTCGGTACATTCTCCATCCGCGATAAAAATCCGAGAAAAGGTCGTAATCCAAGGACTGGAGAGACTATTACAATTCAAGAACGGCAGATCGTCAGCTTCAGGCCGAGCAAAAAATTACGGGCAAAAATCAACAACTCGTAATACCAGCTGGTCGTCTGCCGGAGCGAAACACCGGTCGAGATGCCCAGCCAACTTCCTGACAAACTCTACTTCAAGATCGGCGAAGTCAGCAAACTGGCAAAAGTCGCCCCCCACGTTCTGCGCTACTGGGAAAGTGAGTTCAGCACGATTAAACCGAAACGGGCCGGCTCCAAGCAGCGGCTTTATCGTCGCAAGGATGTGGAATTAATCCTGACGATCAAAAACCTGCTGCATAACCAGGGCTACACCATCGCCGGGGCAAAAAAGCTGATCAGCGAAGCCGATGATCTCGACTCCATCAAGATCGAGGAAGAAAAAACAAAAGTCCACTATGATCGGTTAGTCGCCATCAAGGACGAACTGCTTGAAATAAGAAATCTGCTCGACGGTGATAAATAACCGAAATACAAAAAACTTCGTTTACATGCAATTGACACCGTCCAGTGAGCGTGGTAGAAAGACTTTCTACTAAATTTACTTGACGATATAAGTTCAAGGCGACCATTCAGGCAAGGCGCGAGCGAGGAGCCGGCAGAGGCTGTGAGCAACCACCAAAGCGAGTGAGGCTGCTAGATGGGATGGATTGGACTTCTGTCGTTATGTAAATCGGGATGTAGCGCAGTCTGGTAGCGCACCTGAATGGGGTTCAGGGGGCCGGAGGTTCAAATCCTCTCATCCCGACCAGTGATAACAAGGGGTTAAGCAATTTGGCTTAACCCCTTGTTTCTTTGCGGGGTACCAATTAGCTACCACCATACCTGTCGATTTAAGCCTTGAAAGGTCCTCACCTGTCTCTACTTTGGTGGGCCGCCCTCCCTATTTCATTGGAGGGCAGAATTGTAGATGCACAGGAATTTTTGTCTATCCCTTCTTCCTGAAGTTAAGGCTTCCACTGCTCAAATGTAGAACAGGTATGACAGAGGGGGCAAGACACTCGACAACACACCATTGTGTTCATCCAGATGT
>JABDQA010000142.1 GCA_013042475.1 Desulfofustis sp. | reverse complement strand
GCGAAAGCTGCGGAGAAGAGAAGGTGATCCAGCGGATCAAACAGGAGATGGAAGTCGTTGGATTTGACCGGGTTGAAATTGATCCGATGGGCAACCTACTGGGCTATATCGGCACCGGCAGCCATCTTATCGCTATGGATGCCCACATCGATACCGTAGGAATCGGCAATCGGGAAAATTGGAGTCATGATCCATATCTCGGCTACGAGGATGACGAGGTCATTTACGGGCGTGGTGCCAGCGATCAGGAAGGCGGCATGGCTGCCATGGTTTATGGTGGAAAAGTGATCAAGGACCTCGGCCTCGAAAATGACTATACGCTACTGGTAACCGGCACGGTCCAGGAGGAAGACTGCGACGGCCTCTGTTGGCAGTATATAATCGAAGAGAGCAAGATTCGTCCCGAGTTTGTCGTCTCCACCGAACCGACATCACTGGGTGTCTACCGGGGACAGAGGGGAAGAATGGAAATCCGGGTTTCGGTTGAAGGGATCAGTGCCCATGGGTCCGCGCCGGAACGTGGCGACAACGCCATTTTCAAAATGGCTCCCATTCTCATGGATCTCCAGGAGCTCCATCAGCGCCTGAAAGATGATGACTTTCTCGGTAAGGGGTCACTCACCGTCTCAGAGGTCTTTTATACCTCTCCCTCGCGATGCGCTGTTGCCGACGGCTGCTCGATCTCCATTGACAGACGGCTGACCTGGGGCGAAACTTGGGAAAGGGCGCTCGAAGAAATACGCCAGCTGCCAGCAGTTAAGGGGGCTGGAGCCACAGTATCGATGTACAGTTATGAACGGCCTTCCTATACCGGACTAGTCTATCCGACAGAGTGCTATTTTCCCGCCTGGGTGCTGGATGATGATCATGCCGCCTGTAAAACCTTGGTCGATTCGTTCACTTCCCTCTTCGATGAAAAGCCGGTCGTTGATAAGTGGACTTTTTCCACCAATGGCGTCTCGATAATGGGCCGCTACAATATTCCCTGTGTAGGCTTTGGTCCCGGCCATGAGGATCAGGCCCACGCCCCAAACGAAGTGACCTGGAAGGATGAACTGGTCAGGGCATGTGCCATGTACGCTGTAATTCCCTCCGTTTACGTGTGGAAATATGCAAAATAGCATCACCGAAAAGACGCCGATCTCGGCAGGGTGAACAAGACAGGACGATGAACAAGCGAGCAGTCATATCCCGCAGCGGAAATGCCCTGATCAAAGACGAAAGCAGGTGCTCAATCGACGACCGGCTGGCAGCTCGCCTGTTTAGTGAGACCGCAAGAAGGAGATAACCTTTTGATGACGTTTAATTACCGCTGCACCATCTGCAGTGCAAGCTACGAGATCCGACCTGAGTATACGGTGTGCCCGCACTGTGCACCAAACCAGAAGACAGATCAGCCCCTGCACGGAATCCTGGAAGTGGAGTTGCACGGCCCGGCCAGCGACAAGTTTAATATTGCTGAGTTGCTGCCGATCGAACCCGAGTTCTTCCCGCCCATACCGGTGGGCAATACCCCCCTTTGGGAACCACGCCGACTGCGTGAGTTTACCGGATTAAAGCAGCTGTTTATAAAAGATGACGGTACCAATCCCACTGCTTCATTCAAAGACCGGGCCTCATGTCTGGTGTCGGCAGCGGCGCGCAAATTCAATATCAACGAGATCACCCTGGCCTCGACCGGCAATGCTGGCTCCTCTATGGCCGGAATCGGCGCAGCGGCGGGGCAGCATATCAACCTTTTCCTGCCCGAGTCGGCTCCTCCGGCCAAGCTTATACAGGCGCTGCAGTACGGCGCTCGGGTATTCCGGGTAAACGGCAATTACGACAAAGCTTACGACCTTTCGCTGATCTATTCTCATTTAAAAGGTGGCATGAACCGCAATACGGCCTACAACCCCCTGACCATCGAGGGCAAGAAAACCGTTTCCCTGGAACTGTTCGCCCAGCTCGACCGGGCCCCGGATGCGGTCTTTGTCTCGGTCGGCGACGGCTGTATTCTGGCAGGTGTCTACAAGGGTTTTAAAGATCTGCTGCAGTTGGGCTATATCGGTGAGGTGCCAAAGATTTTTGGCGTTCAAGCCGAGACCTCGGATGCGCTCTTCCGCGCTTTTCACTGCGGGGTGTTCGAAACTATTCCCACCTCTACGGTGGCCGATTCCATCTGTGTCGACGTGCCCCGTAATGGTGCCCATGCCCTGTCCCTGCTGAAAACCTATGGCGGAGAGATGATGACGGTTTCTGACCAGGAGATCCTCGAAGCCCAGTCTGAGCTTTCCCGTACCGTCGGCCTCTTCACCGAACCGGCAGGAGCGGCCGCCTACGCGGGCTTGAGAAAGGCGATTGGAGCACTAGGGCCCGATTCGCTGATAGTCGTTCTAACCACCGGCAATGGTCTCAAGGATACCGGCTCCGCGGCTCTCGGCGTCGAGGTACCGGAGCAATGCATCGATACGATTGACGATATCATTTAGACTGCCTTGAAGAATGTTCTTTTTCTCCAAAATCTTAATTTTTCAAAAACCTCTAAACAAAGGATGATTACGTGATTGACTTAACGGTTCACTCCGACACACTGGAGAAAAATATCGACTACTGCCGGGCCAAGAACATTACCCTGCCCACCTTTTCGATGATGAAAAACCCTGATGAAATTCCGCAGTCGGTCAAGGAAACTCTGCGTAACATCGGACTCTGGGATCTGCATTCGTCCAACCTTTACCGGATAAGCTGGCACAACGAGCCCCAGGATCACGGCGGACTTTTCGGCGGCGTCAATCACATCGTACTGCCGCCGCAGCTGACCGGCTGCAAGGCAACGATAATCATGCTTACCGGACGCTGGTTTCCCACCGGAGCCCATAAAGTCGGTGCCACTTTCGGCTGCTTGGTTCCCGCCCTGGTGACTGGGCAGTTTGATCCGCAGCGGACCAAAGCGGTCTGGCCGTCCACCGGCAATTACTGCCGGGGCGGAGCCTACATATCTGCGCTGCTAGCCTGCAACGCCATTGCCATCTTACCCGAAGAGATGTCGCGGGAGCGCTTCGAGTGGCTCAAATCGATTGCCGGCGAAGTGATCGCCACACCCGGCTGCGAATCGAATGTAAAAGAGATTTTCGATAAATGCTGGGAACTTAGAAACAGCGGTGAAGATCTCAAGATCTTCAATCAGTTCGACGAAATGGGCAACCCGCTGTGGCACTATACTGTTACCGGTCATGCCGTTGAAAGCCTGCTCGGGGAGTATTTGGTGGACGGCCGCCAGTTCGCCGGCTATGTGGCATCGTCTGGTTCGGGGGGTACTCTCGGTGCAGGCTATTATCTCAAACGCAAATTCCCGCGCTCGAAACTGGTCGTTGCCGAGGCTCTGCAGTGCCCGACGCTGCTGATGAACGGATTCGGGGGCCACCGTATCGAAGGCATCGGCGACAAGCATGTGCCCTGGGTGCACGATTGCAAGGACACCGATTTCGTCGTTGCGGTCGACGATGAGGTACCCATGCGGGTATTGCGGCTTTTCAACGAACCGGTTGGCAGGCAGGCGCTGCAGAACAGCGGTGTCGACTCTGAGCTGGTCAACCAACTCGACCTGCTGGGCATCTCAGGCATAGGCAACATGGCGGCCGCGATAAAATTTGCCAAATACCATGAATTGACTGAACAGGATGTGGTCGTTTCCATAGCCACCGATTCGATGCAGCTTTACGGCTCCCGGCTCGGAGAACTCGAACAGGAACGAGGTGTTTACAGCGAATTCCAGGCCCAGCGAGATATTGAGCTGATCGGCTCGATCGGTATGGAGCACACCAAGGAACTCACCTATTACGATAGAAAGACAATCCATAACCTCAAGTACTACACTTGGATAGAGCAGCAGGGAAGAGAAGTCGAAGAGCTCAACGACCAGTGGGACAATCACGACGCATACTGGTACAACACTTTTGAGCAGGTTGATGAGATTGATCAGCTGATCACCGACTTCAATAAACGGGTCGGGGTGATCTAAGCAGTCAACGAACCAGATAGAGAGACCCTGGAATGAATCTTGGCGCTTGATAGGTTAGATAGCTAGTACTGCCACCCCCTAGTTTGCAAGGATGAGAGAAAATGATGGAGACAAGACAGATCAAGAGGCAAATAGAATCACTCGCTGCATACGATACGGACGATATCTTTAACAACGATTTCCTGCTTACCTGGGATCATGACGACGATCAGATCAGGGCTATTTTCGAAACGGCTCAGATTCTGCGGGCCATGCGGCGGGATAATATATCTTGTAAAGCCTTTGACAGCGGCCTGGCGGTCTCCCTTTTTCGCGACCATTCCACCAGAACCCGCTTCAGTTTCTCGAGCGCGGCAAATCTGCTGGGGCTCAGCCTCCAGGATATGGACGAGGGTAAATCGCAGATTGCCCATGGTGAAACCGTACGCGAGACGGCCAATATGATATCCTTCATGGCCGATGTGATTGGCATCCGTGACGACATGTATATAGGCAAGGGCAACACTTATATGCGCGAGGTGGCTGAGGCCGTTCAGCAAGGCTATGAAGCCGGTATCCTCGAGCAGCGGCCGACGTTGGTCAATCTCCAGTGCGATATTGACCATCCCACCCAGTCAATGGCTGACGCCCTGCATCTGATCGATGAGTTTGGCGGCCTGGAAAACCTCAAAGGCAAGAAAGTTGCCATGTCCTGGGCCTACTCTCCTTCCTACGGCAAGCCCCTCTCGGTGCCCCAGGGCATAGTCGGTCTGATGACCCGCTTTGGCATGGACGTGGTCCTGAGTCATCCCGAGGGGTATTCCGTTATGCCCGAAGTCGAAGAAGTCGCCCGTCTGAATGCCGAAACCAGCGGCGGATCGTTTACCAAAACAGATTCGATGCGCGAAGCCTTCGAGGGCGCCGATATCGTCTACCCCAAAAGCTGGGCGCCGTTTAAGGCCATGGAGCAGCGTACCGAACTCTATGCGCAGAACGACATGGAGGGGATCGCTACCCTTGAGAAAGAACTGCTGGTCCAGAATGCCCGCCATAAGGACTGGGAGTGCAATGAATCATTGATGAAGCTGACCAAGAATGGCAAAGCGCTCTATATGCACTGTCTGCCCGCCGACATTACCGGCGTTAGCTGCGAGCAGGGAGAGGTGGAAGCCTCTGTGTTCGATCGCTATCGCGACCCTTTGTACAGAGAGGCGAGCTACAAACCGTATATCATCGCGGCAATCATCTTTCTTTCGAAATTCGCTGACCCGGCAGAAAAATTATCACAAGTTTTAAGTAGAAAAGCCGAACGAATTTTGTAGCGGCTGGATCTCATTTGTAAAATATATCTGGGCAGTAAAAAGGGGGGGAGCAGTAGTGTGTTTCCAAATCCTTTGTCGAGACGGGGCCCTGCTTAACATTCTTGTGTTATCGGCTGACTTCGACTCATCCTGATACAAGGGGCTCGCGCAAATACGAGAGCATCGATTTTAGTAGCCGTTTTTCAGTTGCACTGGTTGAACAGAAATGTCTCGATAACGAGCTGCCTAATGACAAAATTTTAATAGGGACAACCTTAAGATTAACCCTGCTCCATACAGCTTATCACTCATAAGATGTCGGCCTGCCTACTCTCCTTTTAAGAGCAGATAAAGCAGGGCCATGCGAATGTATAAACCGTTCTGGGCTTGTTCGAAATAGCGCGCCTGCGGTACGTTGTCAACCTCTTCGGGAATCTCATCAACACGGGGAAGTGGATGCATGATGATAGCATCAGATTTCATCCCACTAACTAATTCAGCAGAAAGGATATACTTGCTTGCAGCTTCCAAGTAGTCGTCAACCGAATGAAAACGCTCCTTTTGAATTCTCGTCATGTAAATACAGTCGGCCTCTTTGGCTACTCGAGCAAGATCTGTTTCTTCGTACCAAGCTACATCATATTTGTCCAAATAAGCCTTGATGTCGTGCTCCATTCTACAGACAGGCGGTGAGACGAAGGTTATTTCCATATCATTATATTTGCTCAACAGATATGACAGTGATCGAACAGTCCGACCATAGCGCAGATCACCCACCATGGCTATTTTAAGCCCTGACATATCTGGGAAGGCATCAGCAATCGTATAGACATCGAGTAAAGCCTGGGTTGGGTGCTGCCCAGCGCCGTCTCCGGCGTTTATGATAGGAATTGAGGAAATATCTGCTGCTTTTGAGGCACTTCCGGCCTCATTGTGGCGCATGACTATCACATCTGCGTAGCCGCACATGATCTTCGTTGAGTCTGAAAGACTTTCACCCTTAGCGGCACTGGAAAATTCACGAGCATTCTCAGTTGTAATTACTGACCCTCCCAACCTACGCATGGCACTCTCAAAAGAAAATCGTGTACGGGTGGAGGGTTCATAGAACAAAGAAGCCATAATTTTATCGTTTAAAAACGTTCTGAATCTGCGATCTCCAGCCAAATCTGCTTTCATCCTATCTGCAGTCTTGAAAACTATTGTCAATAATTCACGATCAAATTGCTGGGATTCAACGACATGCTTCAGGGTAAATGTAGACATGAAATAATCCTTAGCTGGGAAGGTTTTTCTGCGGAAAAGTTTTATCTCTTCAAAAAAGTAAAATAATTATTACTGCTTTCGCCATAGTGCTTTGTTATTTATTAAACAATTTCAAAATAATGGCATTCTGAACATGCATTCTGTTTTCCGCTTCGTCAAAGACGATTGATGCTTTTGATTCAACAACAGAGTCGACGGTTTCAACACCGCGTTCAACAGGGAGGCAATGCATAAATAAGCTTTCTTTTCCAGTTGCTGCCATCATAGCATCATCTACCTGGAAACCTTTAAATTGTTCTTTCCGCTTATCAGCCTCATCTTTCTGGCCCATGGAAGCCCAGACATCCGTGTAGACGATATCAGCACCTTTTACTGCTGTTTTGGGCTCGTGACTGATACTGACATCTGACAACCCAGCCTTACGTGCATCCTGAAAAGTCGTTTCGTCTGGTAAATAATCCTCAGGACAGGCACAGACGAATTGAAGTGGGAGTCGCTGGGCCAGGCGTAACCACGAGTTAACTATATTATTCCCATCTCCCACGTAGACTATTTTTAGGTCATTAAGGTTCCCCCGGTGTTCGAGGATGGTAAACATGTCAGCCATGATCTGACACGGGTGATTATAATCTGTTAGACCATTAATCACGGGTACAGATGAATATCTCGCCAATTCCAACACGTGATCGTGAGAAAATAGCCGTGCCATTATGATGTCGTTATATCGGGCAATCACGCGGGCGATGTCCTTAACAGCTTCTCGTTTGCCAATAGAGATGTCAGTGGGACTCAAGTAGAGGGCATGACCGCCCATGCGAAAGAAACCGGTCTCAAAAGATATTCTCGTTCGGGCAGATGGCTTGGCAAAAATCATAGCCATTGTGTGGTCTATAAAAGGCTTGAAATTCTCTTTATTTCTAAAGCGTTTTTTTACCTCTGTTGCCTTGGCAAATATCTCATGTATTTCAGCAGAGGTAAAATCGGTAATGTGCAGGAAATCTCGTTTCATGAACGTCTCTCCAGTGCGTATTTGTTAAATTTAACTGACAAGGTTTTGTCTAACCGGTTAGTTGATCGTCGCCTTTAACAGGGCGCATAACCAGGTGTTCTTGGAAAAGCGATCACCTCACTGATGTTCGGCATACCAGACACTTATTGGACAAGTCGTTCAAAACCTAATCCAAAGCCAGAGTGGGGCAGGAAGACCTTATCATAAGCGAATGGCTGAGGTTTTTGAACACTTATTATTTATCTAAAAGGGGGGCAAATACCTCAGTCAGGTTGGCTGGTCTAAATTTTTCCTTAAAATTTAGCACTTGCTCAAGATCTATGAGGTGTTTATCGATGAGCTTAAGTCCCTCTTCCAACTGGCCATCTTCAATGAGATTGATCATCTCAGAATGATCGTTTTCCTGACATGTTCTCATGTCATGAGTTTCAAATTTCTCTAAAATAAGAGAACTGTGAGCGATTAACTGCTCCATGAAGTCCAGTAGAACCTTGTTACCTGCGATTTTCGCGAGTAACAAATGAAATTTACCGGTCGCACGGATCAACTCAAAGTGATCCTGGTCCTGCCGAGCCAGTTGTTCTTCCTCCACATGTAAACGTAGGGCATCAATATCCTCGGCATTACATCGTTGGAAAACCAGTTGTACTATCTCGCGTTCTATACAGCGCCGAGCAGCAAAAATTTCAAGTGCCTCTGTCCTTGACGGATCGGCAACCACAGCCCCTTTATTGAGGGCGATTGTCACAAGTTTTTTTTGTGCCAGCAGTAGAAGGGCCTGGCGTGCATTTGCTCTGCTCGTAGACAATGCTTTGGCGAGTTGTGACTCCACCAACCGTGTGTTTGGTTCCAGTCGACGCTCAAAAATGGCCTGGTAAATGGCGTTACAAACTCTGTCTATTTCTGTGTGAGCTGTATCGTTCATAAAATTTCAAATCATTGTTGTGCTTTCTTTTTTCTCCGAAACAACTAGTGGCGGATTCTAAGTCTCAAGCAAACTGAAAGAACCTCGACCCATCAGCAAGCAGATATTACAGCATCTCATTATACCAAATTTACATTTTTAGATAGCAATCTACTCTTTAAAAATTTATGAAACAGTCATGTATTGACAACAATATTGCCGGGTAGTGCACTG